>SKMY01000175.1 GCA_007120815.1 Syntrophomonadaceae bacterium
GGTTTGTCTGCATTGGGTTATACGGTTTCTCTTGCCAGGGACGGAAAAGAGGCTATAGAAATATATGTAAATGCTTTGAAAAAGGGCCGTCCCTTTAATCTTGTGATTTTGGACTTGACCATTCCAGGTGGTATGGGTGGAAAAGAGACAATAACGGCGCTGCTAAGAAAAGACCCTGTAGCAAAAGCAGTTGTTGTCAGCGGCTACTCCAACGACCCTGTTATGGCAAACTATCAAGATTTTGGTTTTATGGCAGCCGTGAAGAAACCGTTTACCATAGAAGAGTTATCAAATGTTGTAAAAACTTTTATACAAAAATAGTTTAAATCGGGAGATTAAAACGGTATACTATAATAAGGCTGTGATGAGAACGACAATTAACTTGATTAATGGTGGGATAAAATGACAGGCAGCACGCATAAATTAATCACCTTGAAGGCGATGGATCATTTTGAGCTGACGGAAAAAGAAAAAAATGATTTTTTAAGAGGGAATGTCATAGCCGATTTCATTCCTTTTTATAATTACCGGAAGCATTATCCAAGACAGAGCATGGAGTATGTTCTGGATATGAATAAGAAAATAGATAATTTTTTTGAGCTGGGCATATTTTCGCATTTTGTTTCCGATTTTTTGTGCACCCCGCATTTTAAACATTGGAAACTGTACTCCTCAAAGGCCCTTAAGCATATTAAATTTGAGAAAAATCTGGAGAAGGCTGCCGCATTCTTTGACTATTCTGCTGTAGATGTTCACGGGCACAAAAGAGGGTGCATAAACGATGCCGTGCTGAAACTGTATGCAAATGCCGGGGAAGGGTATGATGATAACATTTTGTCAGCTTATTTTGCGGTATGCTTTATGCTGGGTCATTTTGTTTAGGGTTTCTTCTTGAATTCGAAAAGCCCTTCGTCTGTGACATTAGCCATCGATGAAGGGCTTTTTCTTTATCCTGATGTGTTTCGACCACTTCCCAACTTAAACTTAAACTCTATCTTTTTCGGGCCTTAGCTCTAAGCACTTAGGGGCACATTAATAATCTGACCGACAAAGATTAGATTCGGGTCAACAATCTGGGGATTCGCTTCAATAATAGCTTGCACGTTAACGCCGGTTCGTCGGGCAATACTGATAAGCGTTTCTGTAACAGAAACATAGATTTGGATTGTACCGGTAGGCGGCTCAGGTGGCAGGGGCGGCGTGACAACCAGGTTGATCACCTGGTTTGGAAAGATCAGGTTGGGGTCAGCAAATTGCGGGTTTTCTGCTACTAACAAGGGAACTGTCAGGCCAAAACGTCCGGCAATAATAAAAAGTGAGTCTCCCGGCCTGACCAGGTATTGAGCTCTAGCAAATCCTGGCCTTGGAGGCACAGGGGGTTTAGAAGGTATGGCTATGATCTGGCCTGGAAATATCAGGTCCGGGTCGATAATTCCGGGATTAACTGCAAGGATGTCCTCCACTGTAACACCAAACACTCGCGCAAAATGAAAGAGCGTATCACTTTCGATAGCAACGATATTCAACACCCTCCAAGGTTTCAAAGAGATCTCCGACTGATCATCTAATATATGAGACATCATTAATTCCCCTCCAGCAGTTGTTTTATAACACCACTACATATGTTCTTTCTATCATATTAATCAAGGCTGTAAACGGTTCCATTTTCCTCACAAATAAACTCAAAATTCTCAATCTTATTTCTCATGGAGGGGTTTGTTTAATCATCAATCCATTGGAGAGACTAACTGGTAAATGCAGCTCGGCAGGAGATTACAGGGAATGAAAAACTATCTGATCAGGTTGTTTGTCAAGAAAGAAAACCGTCATTCCGCCAGGCCCAGGGAAACCTATTGCCGGCAGGCATTTAGCGGTCATTTAAAAGCGGATGAAAAGCTGGTAAGAGATGTTTTTGCCCGCTGTGATGATGTGATTTATCGAAAACTACAGGTGCCGGAGCTGGGCAGCCGGCAGGCTTTGGTAGTATTGGTAGGACACCTGGCCAACAATGACGTGATTAACCGGGATATCATCGCCAGGCTAATGCGACCAGCTGCAGGAAAAAATACAAACGTGGAGTGCCTTACCTTTCCCCCCTGGCGCCACTTCGCATGGGAGAGATGGGGGATCATATTTACCGCCGTTCCTGGCGGCAGATGATGCTCAGGCCGGGCTTGATGGCGGAAAGGAATATCGTCCGCCAAAAACGGAATAAAGGGGAGAAGAGATGAAAAACGTACGTAAAAATGGCCTGTCCGATTTCCAGTTGGTAGCCGTTACGTTCGTCGCGGCATCGGGGGTCAGCACGATATTTTTACCGCGAACTGTGGCAGAAGGGGCAGGAAGGGACGGCTGGATCGGTATCATCCTGGCCGGTCTGGTCGCCCTGACCCTGGCCGGGTTGATTTATCTTTTGTGCCGCCGTTTCCCCAGGCGTATTCTGCCCGAGTTCAGCATGCTCATTTTGGGTAAACCGTTGGGTATTTTGGTTTCCGCAGTGTACATAATCTATACGCTGCTGCTGAGTGGAACGAACCTCATGTTGTTCGTGGAAGTGTCCAAAACATGGGCTATGTTTTGGACGCCCCAGTGGTTTTTAATCGCTATGCTTTTGGTACCTGTGCTTTACATTGTTCGCCAGGGGCCGGTTCCCCTGGGACGTTTAACGGAACTCATTTTCTACTCCATCATGGTCGTTGGGGCACTCCTTTTAATGCCCCTACCCCAGTTTAATATGATGAATTTAAGACCCTTAGGAGACGAAGGGATTACAGTAATTGCCCGGGCGGCCGGTCAGACCACTTTGGCTTTCCTGGGGTTTGAGGTTCTACTGGTTTTTTTCCCCCTCACGATTAAACGGCAGGGGGTACTGCGGTTGTATCTTCTGGCGGTAGCGCTGCTCATAGCATTCTTTACATCCATAACATTATTAACGTTTGGTGTGCTGGGCGTTGAATATACCCGACTGCAGGTCTGGCCCCTGATGATTTACCTGGGTGCAGGAAGGATGCAGGTTATCGAACGGCTCGATAACCTTTTCCTTTTTTTATGGATTGCTAAAATCATCGGCCTGGTTGCCTTACAGTATTATGCAGCCGTTATTACGGGTGCGCTTATAACCGGCAAACGGCACTTTGACTTATGGATCCTTCTTCTGTTTCCAGTTTTATACGGGATTGCCTATCTCCCCGGGCAGCATTATGTGGTTTTCCAGTTTGCCAACCTGGTGGGAAGCTGGGGAGCGGTGTTTGTGGCCGGCCTGGTGCTTCTGCTTTTCCTGGTTGCTCTTATCAGGGGAATAGATGAAAGTGAGGAAACAGGATGAATGTAAAAAAGATCATCATACTGCTTTTGATCCTGGGACTGATATTCTGCGGGGGCTGCTGGGACTGGTTGATCCTGGAAGATCTGGCGATCATTTTCGGCATCGGCGTGGATGTGGTGGAAGAGGAACCCGAGTTGTTCCAGGTTACCTTTGTCAACCCGGTTTTCGTAGAGGAAGCAGAAGAAATAAAGACAATAACAACCCTTAGAGCGTTCTCCCTGGCCCAGGCGCTAATCAACCTGCAGCATCAAAAAGATCTGCTGCCCGTGTTGGGCAAGGTAGACGTGCTGGTTTTTTCAGAAGATGCGGCCCGCAGTGGTGCCATGCACAAAATCCTCCGCCAGTATAACCAGGTCCGGGAAAACAACCCCATGTCTTTGATCTGCATCGTGAGAGGGGTCGCAGCCCGGGATGTGATCAATTTGTCTCCTCCTGAACAACCCCGCAACGCTGTTTTTTTACCAGACCTATTACGACAGAACTTCACCAACGGCAGGGTTCCCGAAGTTAACGCCTTGCACTACTGGACCCGGTACAATACCAGGGGAATGACGCCAGTCATTCCTGTCATTGAACTTGCCGGCCCTGAGGAAGAGGACAAAGGTATCCTGTTATCCGGCCTGGCGGTTATTGATGAAGAAGGCCGGATGAGGGGCTACCTGTCTGATACGGAAACGATTATGTTTATGCTGCTTACGGGCAACATGAAGCGGGGGCGGTTTTATACCCATGTAAATGTTCAGGAACAAGAAAACAGGTTGGTGACGGCCTTTATTGAAAAAAGCGCCGTTAAGCTTGACAGCAGAATACAACAAGGAAAACCGGTTATAACCATTAACGTCGATATTATTCTGGATGGAATTAATGTGGACCTATCATTGGAAGCTCATATGCACGTTAAAGAAGATCTGTTTAGGGATTTGGAGCAGGCCCTCGCCAGGGATTTCCAGGGCAATATACGCCGGGTATTAAAAAAATCGCAAGCATGGGAAGCGGATATCGTGGGGCTTGGCCAGCATGTACGGGTTCAGCACGCCGGGTGGTTCCGTGATAAGGACTGGGGCAGCGAATATAGCCAGGGCGAAATCAATGTGGAAACCAGGGTAACCATCAAGCGTTTCGGCAGCCTGGTCAATCCCAATTATTAGCAATGCAGCGACGGATTGCTTTGTTGTTATTCTCCACCAGATTAAGCAATAAAAAAAGAATGATCGGATAAACTAAAAGCAACTCCAGCTAAAATGAAAAAGGGGGCAGTCGTGAAATGCCTATTTCCGTTTTCAAAA
>SKMY01000242.1 GCA_007120815.1 Syntrophomonadaceae bacterium
ACAAGATCACTGCCAAATTCTTCTATCATTGCCTCTATTGCTTCCTTCAGGTTTTTTACCGCTTCTTCAGGTGTATCTCCTTCTGCAGTAGCTCTGACCAGCTCAGATCTGGCCATATACTCATTATGACCATGCTTTTCTATTGTAACAGGAAGCTTAAATTTCATTTAAGTGCTGACATGCTATCCCTGCGTGTAATGGTGATGGTCCTGGTTTCCCCGTCCCAACCCACTCCACCCTCCCTATAATCAGCGTAAAATGCATCCGGGGCTCCGGCGGGCTATCGCAGATTGGCATGCCCATCCAGGGTCACCTGGATCCAGAGGTCGTGGTTGCTCTCGGGCAGGGGCTGCAGGTTGTTCATCTGGTACTGGTTTCGGTCCAGGTTGTACTGGTTGTAGAACCCGCTGTTAAACTCATAGACCAGTCCCGTTGCCGGTTCGTAAAGCCGCTCTTTCCCCAGCATGGTATCGCTCCACTTAGCGGCGATCACATCATCGCTGCGGCTGCGGTTTTTCCAATTCTGGGTGATGATGTCCGAAGTTTCGCTAAGGATCTGGCCCCTGGCAATGATGGCCTGGGTCGTGGCTTGCTGCTCCCGCTGGCACAGGGCCACGTAGGCGTCCGTTAACTGGAAGCTACGAACCGCGGTAACCAGGTCCTTTTCCAGGGCGGCAAACTCGTTTACCGGGGCGGTAATTCCCGTAAACATATATGCTGCGCCCCAGCCCGGGAACAGGGGAACCATGGTGACCATAAAGATCCCCTGCCCTACCCGGCCGTTTTCCAGGAACACGGCCCGGAGCAGCGCACAGCTGCTACCGCCGCCGGCCACGGGCATCTGCTGGCTGGAGATGATCTCTACGTTCTTCAGAGAGGTTACCGGAGGGATAAGCTGCCCCATCATGCTGCCCGACTCTTTGACGACATGAAACTGCTTCAAGAAACTCTCCGGCGTAAAGGGCGCCACCACGGGGTGATTGAACCACCAGGGAAGCCCGGTTAATGTGTAATATTGATAATCGATCTGTTTCTGGTTCTGGCTGTAATAGAGAGGGCCAATTTCACTCAAATAGAAAACCTGCCTTAAGGGTTCCCGGGGATCCCGGGCCAGCATCATATGAGCTTTTCCCTGGTAATTGCCGAACACCTCCCACCCCCTGGGGCGGTTCATGGTAAAAAAATCTCCGGCATAGGGTTCCAGCTGCAGGGACGGCGGGGGAGGGGGCTGGACAGGGGGCTGAAGAACAGGAGGCTGAGTCACGGTAGGAGATGGAGGAGCGCTCCCCTGACCGCTCAGCAGGCCGATGGCCTCCTGGATCAGGTTGAGATCAGCCTTCTCATCCAGGATATCCTCCACGTCACTGATCACGATGAGGCCTTGGTGGTAGAAGACCTGTTTGCCCAGGGCTTCCACTAGTGCCCGCAGGGGAATGCAGGTTCGGCCCTGGATGCTCTCTGCCGGCACATCCAGGCTGGACTGCCAGTTGTTCACCCAGATCTGGTGGCTGCCCAAAACCAGGCGGACGGTGGTGCCCTCCAGCGTAACGGTAACCGTCTGGGTCTCCGCTGCATAGGAAACCTGGGCGCCCAGGCTTTCCGAGATAAAACGCACGGGCACAAGGGTTCTGCTGTTTTTGATCACCGGCGGCGCATCCAGCACCATCATGTTGTTGTAAACCAGGGAGTTGGGGCTCCCCACGTACAAAAGCACGGCCTGGTTAAACCGGCCTGCCGCCGCGGGGGACAGCCCGCCGGCAGCACCCGCATCCTGTACCGGAGGCGGCAGGAAAAAACAAAGCAGGGGAATAACAAGCAGGATGACGATCAGATACCGAAAGATTTTCATAAACAACCCTTCTTTCTTCATTACTATTCGAAGCAACAAAAACAAAGCAGAGCCGGTTTGCGTGCTCTGCTTCAAAAAATCCACGTGCGCTTAGATTTGATACAGGGGGTGTTGTTACATAAGCCCCCAGGTATTCTGTGTTTTTTATTTGCGAGACTCATCGGTTCTTTTCAAGGGCTCTCTTTCGGTAACCCTGGCATTTCCAATCCCATGTTCCAGCCTGCTTAACATTCCTTGGTTATGCTTAATTATACCAGAAAACAGCAGGGAAATCCATACATAAAAGCTCGCAATTTTGCAATAATTTATCCAAATCTTTAACTGCCACATGCCTTTGTTTCATGTTACAATGACTATACGAGAAGTTATGATCTTTCTGCATTCAAGGGAAGGGTTATCAATGAAACGTATTGATTTGTGCTGTTCATCCAGCTGCTGCAGTTCCCCTCAAAACCCGGCGTCATCGGTCTACCTGGACCCGGACCATGACTTTCCCTGGGTCATGGAGCTCATCGATAGTGCGGCAGGGAAAATTAGAAAAGTAAAAACCCGTTTGGACCTCCAGGACACCCTGGGTGCAGTCAAGGTCAGGCTGGGCATAAACAGGGAAAATTATAAGGTTTCCCCCGGCCTCTACGCGGTAGGGAACCCCGATGATAAGGCGCCCGTCCTGGTCACCGCCAACTACAAGCTGACCTTTGATTCCCTTCGAAAAGAGCTGCAGGATCATCATCTCTGGATTCTCGTATTGGATACGAAGGGTATTAATGTGTGGTGCGCCGCCGGAAAAGGCACCTTTGGCACACAAGAACTGCTTCGGAGAATTAACCGGGTCCAGCTGAAAAAGATCGTCTCCCATAAAACCATCATCCTGCCCCAGCTTGGAGCCCCAGGGGTAAGTGCCCACGAAATCAAACAAAACACCGGATTCAATGTCGTATATGGTCCTGTCAGGGCAGCAGATATTCCCCGGTTTTTAAGCAGCAAACTCAAGGCCACCAGGGAAATGAGAACCGTACACTTTACCCTGAAAGACAGGTTAACGGTGATACCGGTAGAATTTAAGCTGTCGCTAAAATTATTTCCCCTTTTCTTCGCCCTGCTACTGGTTTTTAATCTTATCCACCCAGGGGAAGTCAAGATTGGGGCCGTCTTGACGCAAACCCTTTACAATTTCTTCCCCTACCTGATTGCGACTACATTGGGGACAATCGGCATTGCCGCCCTGCTCCCCTACATCCCCTTTAGGAGTTTTGCCCTGAAAGGATGCGTGCTGGGCATACCGTTGGCAGCGCTGGTGGTAACGAATAACCGCACCTTTTTCTTTCCCGACAGCACCTTCATCGCAGCGGCTAATGTCCTGTTCCTTACGTCCATCACGTCTTTTTTGGCCCTTAATTTCACCGGATCCACCACCTATACATCTGTCTCCGGTGTCCAAAAAGAAACCATCATTACCCTGCCTGTTATTATCCTGGCCGCGCTGATCGGCCTGGGCCTGGTCATAACCTATAAAATCATGCTGTTTTCAGCTTAAGGAGGAAAAATTATGGGATTAGCCTATTTGCGGAACGTTACGACCCTTACGTTGAGTACCGATACGTGTAATGGCTGTCAAACCTGCACCCATGTCTGCCCCCACCAGGTTTTTAAGATGGCGCATAAAAAAGCCCGGATTCATAATAAAGCGGCCTGCATGGAGTGCGGCGCCTGTGCAAGAAACTGCCCGGCTTCTGCCATTGCTGTCCGGTCAGGGGTAGGCTGAGCTTATGCCATCATTATCGGCAAGCTCACTGGACGTGAGCCAAGCTGCGGCTGCTCCGATACCGGCGCTGGCGATCAGTGCTGCTAGTCATTGCAGCCCTTAGAAAACTCAACTTAAAGTCTTTTTTTTCCCTAAGATGAAAACAGATCTTGAATAAAAATTAACAGATGTGGTGTTCACTAAAAGCAGTTTAAACAAGGAGGTTCATGGCAAATGACTGAAAACATCAGTGTAAAAGGTGCCATCCAGTCCAGGCGCAGCATCAGGAAATTCAAACAGGACCCGGTACCGAAAGATGTAATTGACGAGCTGCTGGAGTCAGCCAGGCTGGCCCCATCTGCCAGCAATTCGCAGCCCTGGCGTTTTATGGTTGTAACGGACATCAAACAGCTTCAGGTTTTGGCCGAATTAGGCGGAAATCAAAAGCAGTTAAAAGAAGCCCCCCTTATTATCGTTTGCTGCGGCGACCTTAACAGCATGAAAGAGGACTCGCTGAACAAGAAACGCAAAGAGCTGCTGGATGAGGGCGTTTACGAAGACATCGGAGTGAATCTGGAATGGTTTAAAAACCGGTCTCCTGAAGAAACAAACCTGCTCCAACAAATAAGCAAGGTACAGTCCAATCTTTTTATTGCTGTGGAACACATGGTACTAAGAGCGGTTTCCCTGGGCCTGGGCACCTGTTGGACCGGGGCCTTTGACAGGGAAAGGCTGCAAAAGGTTTTTAAACTCCCGAAACACATTCTCCCTTTAATCCTGCTGCCTGCGGGCTATCCTGCCCAGGCTCCCAGGGAGCGCCCCCGTCTATCCCTGGAAGAGATAACCCTTGAGCCGCCGAGAGATATTGACTTTTAAGCCAAAGTGAGATGAGTGGCCATATTTAGCCCTAATACGTGATATAATCCCAAGTCCAATTGACAATACAGACCAAATTAGAACTATATTTGTATTCTACGCTAAGGTGACCACATAAACCAGACCAGGTTTTTGGTTAAAA
>SKMY01000198.1 GCA_007120815.1 Syntrophomonadaceae bacterium
GTTTTTTCGGACCTTGGAACTGTGGTGCCTCTGTATTCGTGCATAATCCAGGCAGCCCCAAGTTTGATACGGACCGCAACCTGAGGCTTATTGAGCAGTATCCCATTACCACGCTTTGTGGCCCTCCAACGGCTTACAGGGTGTTTGTGTTACAAGACTTAAACAAATATGATTTAAGCTCCTTAAGGCATTGTGTTGCTGCCGGCGAACCCCCCAACCCGGAAATCATTGATGTCTGGGAAAAAGCCACCGGTATAAAAATTCGTGATGGTTACGGTCAGACCGAATCCGTTCTCTTGGTAGGCACCTTCCCGCCTCTGGACGTAAAGGCCGGTTCCATGGGCAAACCATCACCCGGTTTCACTGTAGCTGTAATCGATGAAGATGGCAACGAAGTTCCAGTTAACCAGGAAGGCGATATTGCTGTTAGAATTAAACCAGACAGACCTGTCGGCCTATTCAAAGAGTACTGGAAGGAGCCGGAAAGAACAGCTGCAACCGTGCGTGGCGACTGGTATATTACTGGAGACCGGGCTATCCGTGATGAAGATGGATACATCTGGTTTGTGGGTCGGTCTGATGACGTGATCCTTAGTTCAGGGTACAGGATTGGGCCTTTTGAAGTGGAAAGCGCTCTCATTGAGCACGCGGCAGTTGCGGAATCTGCTGTCGTTGCCAGCCCTGATGAATTCAGGGGTGAAATCGTTAAAGCTTTTGTCATTCTTGCTCCCGGTCATACGGGTTCAGACGACCTCGTTAAAGAATTACAGGCCTTCGTTAAATCTAACACAGCGCCCTACAAGTATCCCAGGGAAATTGAATTTGTTGAAGAGCTTCCTAAAACCATTAGCGGTAAAATTCGTCGTGTTGAATTAAGGGAGATGGAAAAGAAGAAAAAAACCGCTCAATAATCGTTACAAACAGGTGGGCATTAAGTACCCGGTCCGGGTGTAAAAAAAGAAAAACGACATGTCCGATTAAACAGGTTGGCATGATTTTACTGCCAGCCTGTTTTTTGTTTGTCAACTTTTTCTGTTGACTAAATGAAAAGAAAAAGAGATAATTAGATAAGAAAAGCTAAAGGCTGAACAAAGCAAAGTATAAATCTTAGATAAATAAGGAGGGTTAGCTTTTTACTTCGATTGAAGTCTTTCGTTACTCAGTCGTTTAGAAATTTCCGTTAGACTACTATCTTCCATGACAGAAAGGATGAGTTTGTATGAAAATGCCAGGAATAACTGAACTGGTTTTAATTTTAGCTATCGCATTAATCATTTTTGGACCCCGTAAGTTGCCCGAAGTTGGTCGTTCCATTGGACGAGGTATCCGGGAGTTCAGAAGCGCAACCACTGAAGTGAAAAAAAGTGTTAGCTTAGAGGACGACGATGATGAGGAGGAGCGTTCCTCCAAGACGGAAAAAGAAGAGCCGAAAGCAGTTGAAGCCGGTGAGGAAGCCACATTAAAAGATTCTGCTGAAGAAGCTGAAATGGAAACAGAACAGAGTGAACCCGTAAAAGAAGAACAAAAAGTATAATACCCATTTTAGCACTTATTTCGCTCGTGTTCTTTGCGCTGAAAAGATCAGTTTACCCGTTTATCATAATTTGATATAAACAAGGGAGGAATAGGCATCATGTTTACAGGAAAACCAGGTTGGCTTGAAATTGTCCTGATCCTGGGGATCATTCTAATCATATTTGGTCCAGGTCGGCTACCCGGGTTGTTTAAGGCCGTAGGAGAAACTATAAAGAATTACAAGGATGGAATCAGCGGTAAGGATCAAGACCCGGAAGAAGGGGCAAAGCAGGAAAAGTAGCTCTGGATGTTAATGAGAGGGGTCAGCATCGAATATGGCTGCTAGGAAAAAAAAGAAAAACAAAGAAGCTGAGATGGCGTTCTTTGACCATCTGGATGAACTTCGAAGACGGCTTATTTATATTGCCATTGCCGTTGTTATTTCGGCGATCGTGTCGTTTCTTTTTATCGACGTGATATTGGATTTTATTACACGGCCCGCTCGGGGCCTGGAACTTATTTATACAACACCCGCCGAGGCCTTTATGTCACAAATACGCCTTGCCCTGATTGTCGGCGTGGTGGTTGTGCTGCCTTTTATATTTTATCAGATACTGGCATTTATTATGCCTGCACTTCGTGAATCTGAGAAAAAGGCAGTCATTCCGCTTATTGGATTGATGGTCTTTCTATTCGCCCTGGGTATTTCTTTTGGTTACTACGTTGTGTTTCCTTTTGCGCTAACGTTTTTTCTTGGATTTGCCACGGAACAACTGCTGGCCTATTTTAAGATAAGTGAATATATTTCATTTGTTGTGGCTTTTTTGGTTGCTTTTGGGGTTGTGTTTCAGGTGCCCCTGGTGTTCTGGTTCCTGGGGTATCTGTCCATCCTATCATCGGACCTATTAAGACGAAATAGAAAGTTTGCCGTTTTAATTGTAGCGATTCTTTCTGCTGTTATTACACCACCAGACCTTTTTTCTCAGGTTTTAATGATTGGCCCCATGATGGTTCTTTATGAGGTCGGTATTTTACTGGTGCGCTTGACGGAAAGAAAAAGAATAAAACTTGAAGAAGCCAGAGAGATGTAAACGTAAAGAAAGGGTTAAAACATTGCTCTCAAAAATAGCCTTGAGCGCTGTTATTCTGGCCGGTGGGGATAGTAAAAGGATGGGCACCAACAAAGCGTTTTTAACGTTCAACCGTGTTTATCTGATTGATTACATCTTTGAGCAGCTGCACCGGTTGTTTATAGAGTTTTTGATAGTGACCGACCGGGAGAAAGAATTTAAACATTTAAATGCAAAGATCGTTAGCGATATGATAAACTCGGGAGAAAAGAATGCGCTAAGGGGGATACATTCCGGTCTTTTTCATGCGTCTAACGAGGCAGCTTTTTTTGTCGCCTGCGATATGCCTTTTTTGTCTGAGTCCTTAATTTATGAAATGTCAAAATATGCAGCAGACCATGATGCAGTACTTCCCCGTGTTGACGGTTACTATCAGCCGCTGTTTGCTTTCTACAATCGCCGTGTTTTAAATATGATAACCCGTTCATTGGAACAGAAATGTTTTAAAGTAACCGATTTATATTCCGGATTGAACATCAAAGAGGTTAATAAAGAGATGATTACCACCCATGATCCGGACATGCGCTCATTCTTTAATGTCAACACAAGGGATGACTACGAGAAAGCAAAAAAAATCTATGCGACAAGAACTGGAATATAGTATCACCCTGATGTCTTTATGAATGTTGGGAGGGGAATGCAGTGAATGAAAAATTGGTGGATTCGTTTGGCCGAGAAGTCAACTACCTCAGGCTTTCAGTGACGGAGAAATGTAATTTAAATTGTTTTTACTGCCGCTCTTCTCCTGTGGATTGTGGGGTTGTATCTCAAGAAGAGAGTCTGAGTACCGCCGAATTTGTCCGTATAGGAGAAGTGGCTATCGATTTGGGGGTTAAACGAATCCGCCTAACCGGTGGAGAGCCGTTGCTGCGCCCTGACATCATTGATCTTGTTCGAGGCATAGCAAGCATTCCCGGGATAAAGGACCTTTCTCTTACGACAAACGGAGTGCTGCTTCATAGAATGGCATTTGAACTGGCAGCCGCCGGCCTGATGAGGGTAAATATCAGCCTGGATTCCCTGGATGAAGCAAATTTTAAGCACATCACAAACGGGGGCAAACTGTCCAATACATTGTTGGGGATCGAACAATCCATTAAGGCCGGGCTGACACCGGTTAAGTTAAATGTAGTCCTTTTAAAAGGGATCAATGATCATGAAATCAAGAATTTCTTGACCATGGCAAGGGACAAGAACCTGGATATTCGATTTATTGAGTATATGCCCTGCAGGCAGGAAGGACAGTGGACGAGCCATTTTTTATCATTGGAAGAAGTAACAGAAATTGCAAAAACCATCGGACCACTGATTCCTGTTGAAGGAGAGCACGGCGGAGGTCCAGCCAGGTATTTTCGCTTCTTAGGAGCAACTGGAAAAATCGGGCTTATTTCTCCCTTAAGCCGTCACTTTTGTGATCAATGCAACCGGTTGCGAGTAACTTCCGATGGAAAGATTAAACCCTGTTTGTTTGCAGAAGAAGAGGTGGACTTAAAACCCCACTTACAGGATAAAGAAATGTTGAAAAAAAAGTTTCGGGAAGCCTTAGCTATTAAGCCTGATCCGGGCCAGGTGGCAGAAAACCCGGAAGAACGGGGCAAACAATATAAAAGTGTTCGCACAATGACACAAACGGGTGGTTAAAATAAACCGGAATAAGAAGAGCGGGAGGCGCTACCACTATGACCGGTCACGAAAATAAAGGCGGAACGGTGGTCGCTGTTTGCCTTAGTCAAAATAAGGGTGAACGCAAAACCAACTGCAATCAGGGGATGCTAGTTGAAAATTACGGACTTACCAATGACGCCCATGCCGGAGATTGGCACCGGCAGGTCAGCCTTTTGGCAATAGAAAGTATCAATAAAATGAGAGAAAAAGGGCTTGATGTAAATCCGGGAGATTTTGCAGAAAACATAACCACAGAAGGCATAAAATTGAACACGCTACCCTTA
>SKMY01000141.1 GCA_007120815.1 Syntrophomonadaceae bacterium
GATCGTTGTCGGTGCAATCGCTGGCTGGTTGGCAAATCTGTTGGTGAAGGGTTCGGGTTCGGGCCTTTTTGGCAACATCGTGCTTGGTGTTATTGGTGCCCTGGTGGGTGGCTGGATTGCCGGTGCCTTGTTTGATGTGCCCCGGGCGGTTACCGGGTTTAATCTGGGCACGATCTTCGTTGCCTTTCTTGGCGCGGTTATCGTCTTGTTGGTTGTTCGCTTAATCAAGAAATAGGCTGAACCCGGGTGAACCCCGGGTTCAGCATGCAGCGCGACAGGAAAGGGCAGGACCTGAAATGACCGGGTTCTGCCCTTTCTGCTTTGTGATTGTGTTTTCTTCGATGTGCTTCCTGTTAAAGGTACTGAGGTTCTGCCTCAATATATTATTTTGGGCTGTCTGGGCTCAATGCGGTTAATACGGTGACCGTGCGTGTTTGGCCATCCCATTCTACGTTTACACCGACCGCTTCAGAGATAAATCGGACTGGAACCATGATCCGGCCGTTGATGACAGTGGGCACAATATCAGGGTTGTTCGGGTCAATCAAGAAGGGCTGCCCATTGACCCTGGCGGTTGATTCACCCAGGGTAATCTTAACGGTATTGCCGGAAAACAAATTCTTGGTGTCCGTGATGGTGGCCGTTCGAGTGGCATCCTCCCACTGCACATCCATGGATAAAACCTCTTCTGCCAGGGCCCTTAATGGGAGCAGGGTTCTGTTGTAATGGATAATAGGTGGGGGATCAGAGAGGAGCTCCAACCCTTCACCGTGCACCAGGCGGACGACCGGATAACCCTCCCAGGTATCTTGCTGCGAAGGGGGCGGGTGGGCTTCTTCATGGGTCAGAAGGCCTGCCTCAAATAGCGAATGCGCCCCGTATTGAAACCATCCGTCAATTAAGGCGACTGACAACTTTTTCCCTTCGTCATTTTCCAAGGTAACCTCTTCTCCACTAACCAGGCGGTAGGAAACATCTTGTGAGAAAGGCCATGATACGACGACCTGATCCCTGGAAATGGTGATGGAGTCTGCAAGTATGACTGCAGAAATATTATAGTCGGGAAGCTTTTCTACAGATATCCACTTCCCGGCCGAGCCCGCCAGGCTGGCCGGTAAAAGAAGGGCGAAAACAAGAGCCACTGCCGCAATCCGTTTGAACATGAACATCAACCCCTTTGTTCTGTTAGTTATCACATAATTCTATTTTCTGCTATTATATTCCTGCTAGTTGAAAGAAATTTCTGGCCTAACTGTAACTGCTCAGGGCTATTTGTAAGGGAAGCTGCGGGGACGAGGGAAGCAGGGGACGGTTGTGTGCCACGAGCACACGGGAAGCAGGGGACGGTTCTGGCGCTTCCGTAGCGAAGCGGAGGACCGATTTTAAGGGAAAGCGACAGAACCGTCCCCCTGCTTCCCGATATTTGCGCAATAAGTGAGTGGGCAGAGACAGTCACACCTACCGTATGGTTTATTTGTGTTTCTTCTTCAGTTTATCCAAGAGCCCCTCAATCTTCTCCCGCTGTTTCTTTTCTCCCTCCTGGTCCAGCTCAAAGCTCACCTTCAGCCAGCTGCCTTCCCCGGCTTTTTCAGGCAGGAGCTGCCGGGGGATATCCACCTTGATTTCTTCGTCTCCGAAAAGGACGACGGCGTAGCCGTCTTCGAACCGGTCGATGACTGCTTTCATTTTACTCCCCCTTACTCAACATAAGCGATGCCCTGCTCTTTGATGTCCTTTAGTCTGGCCGGGCCAATCCCCGTCACCCGGGTCAGGTCGTCGAGAGAGCGAAAGGGCCGAAGCGTGATGATTTCCTCTGCCCTGGCCGGTCCGATATGAATGATTTCCTGCAGATCCTCAAAGCCGGCCGTATTAATATTAACCCTGCCTGGCGTTGGTGTTGGAGCTGGTGCGGGGGTGGGTGCCGGTCCTGGCGTTGGCGCGGGAGCAGGCTCTGGGCCCGGTTCCGGCACAGGAACGTATCCTGGGTCAGGCACGGGTATGGGGGTGGTGTCATGGACAAGGGTCTCAATTACAACGCTATCTGTTGTTGCCGACATAACAATGGTTCCGTGGATATCCGTCCTAAACACGTGAACACCCGCAGCTGAAAGCCTATCCAGTACTTCCTGGTGGGGGTGCCCGTAGCGGTTGCCTGCACCACACATGATTATAGCGTACCGGGGGGCAACTGCATCCAAAAATGCCTGGGTTGTAGAGGTCCGGCTGCCGTGATGGCCGACCTTTAACACGGTGCTCTTGGGGCTTACCCGGCTCTGGAATAAAATCTCCCTTTCACTGGCCGTTTCCGCATCTCCGGTAAACAGAAAGCTCATCTGACCGTATGTTACCTTGGCCACAATCGAGGCGTCGTTGAGGTGTGAAGAAGAGGGGGAGGAGGGGTGATTGATCTGCATCACGGCACCGGCACCTAAGTCTCTGCTCATGCCTGCCCGGCCTTCGGTAAAGGGAATCCCCCTTTGATCGATGACCGTCAAATAGTCTTCGAAGGTTTTAGTCGTGTGGACAACGCCGGGATCTATGATTTCCCTGGCGGGGAAATGTCGCAGCACTTCAATCAGGCCGCCGATGTGATCCTCGTGGGGATGGGTACCGATGACGATGTCAATGGCTGATATGCCGGCTTTCTTGAGGTAACTAACCACCTTTTGGCCGGCCGTCCGGGGTCCGCCGTCGATAAGAACCACCTTACCGCCGGGTGATTCGATAAGGATGCTGTCCCCCTGGCCCACGTCGATAAAGTGAACAACCAACTGGTCCTGGTCGTCGTCAACTTCCAGCGGGGTGATTTTCGGCACGCCGTCGCCTTTGGTAATGGTGATGGTTCGGGTTGAACCCTCCCAACCCACCTGGTCCCCCAGGGCTTCACCGACAAAACGCAGGGGGATAAAGGTGCGGTTTTCAAAAATCAGCGCTGGAACGTCAATAGAAGCCCTTTGCCCGTTGACCGTTGGCCGGGTGCTGCCGATAGGGATGCGGACCTCAACACCTTCCCGCACCCCAACGGCCGTCTGGGTTTCCGCCTCCCAGCTTACATCGGCCCCCAGAGCTTCAAAAAAAGCTCGCATGGGCACCAGGGTGCGGCTCTCCTGGATCATCGGCGGTGGGTCAAAGGCATATTCCTGGCTGTTGATCACGATGTTGATGCCGGCCACAGCCGTGGCTGGAAGGGCTAAAAGCAGGGTGAGAACCAACAGGAGCGTCATTGTTCTTTTCATGGTTATACCTCCCATAAATAGTTTGAAGAATGTGAAATAGAAGAACGGAAAGGAAAAAAAAGAGCTGCACGATTCCCCTGAATACTGAACGGCAGCTGACATTGAGGGCGCATCACTTGCAGCAATCATTTAGAATGGCAAAGCTAAAGAGGTGTTGTACATGGGGAACGAAGGGTCATCAAAGACTACAGGATAAAAAAGCAGGGATCGTTTGGTGCGTCTGCTTGAGCGTCTGCTTGATTAAAGGGCTAATCAGGTGAGGTTTTAAGTAGGAGCTGTTAATAAGTTAGGTGTGAGGATTTGTGCAGGACCCGGTGCAGCACCTGGGAAAGTTTTTCAATCTTGAAGGGTTTTTCCAGGGTTTCGATGAACCCGTAATCCCGGTAGTTGGCCATGACGGGGTCGTTGGAGTAACCGCTGGCTACGATGACCCGGGCGCTGGGGTCGACGGCCAGCAGTTTCGCTACCGTTTCCTTACCCCCCATCCCCCCGGGTATGGTTAAATCCAGTATCACCGCACTAAAAGGACGGGGGGAGATAAGGGCGTCCTGGTAGATGCTCAGCGCTTCCAGGCCGTCAACGGCAAAGTCGACCACGTAACCCAGGCAGGTGAGCATTTCACCGGCGGTTTCCCGGAGGGTGGCTTCATCATCCATCAGCAGGATCTTTCCCGTGCCTTTCATGATTTTATCTTCATCCATCAGCTGGACTGCGCGGCTGGAAGCGGGCAGGTAGATAAAAAAGGTGGTGCCGATGCCGGGTATGGATTTCACCAGGATGCTTCCGTTGTGTTTCTGTATAATCCTGTAAGCGGTCGATAGGCCCAGGCCGCTCCCCCTGGACTTTGTGGAGAAAAAGGGGTCAAATATTTTGGCCAGCTGTTTTTCGGGTATGCCTGTTC
This sequence comes from Syntrophomonadaceae bacterium, assembly GCA_007120815.1. The sequence continues at coordinate 4,138 of SKMY01000141.1, forward strand.
CCTCATCTTCGATAGAAAACATCACATATTGCCCTTCGGGTAAAGGAGCCATAAGGTCGTTCTCCTGGTTGGCGGTGTTGGCGTTTTCTGCCTTTACCCGGAGCGTTCCCCCTTCGGGCATGGCCTGCAGCGCGTTAATGACGATGTTGTTGATCACCTGGGTAATCTGCCCTTCGTCGGCGTCAACGGGAAGCAGGTCCTGTGCGATATCGAAAACGGGGGAAACATTTGAACCGCTCAGGGCAAACTGGATGCTGTCCCGGATTAATTTCTCCAGGTTGAGAGTTTTTTTGAGGGGTTCCAAACCCCTGGCAAAAACAAAGAGTTGTTGGGTTAAATTCCTGGAGCGCATGATGGCCGCCTCCGTGGATTTCAATTTTTCCTGTATTTTGTTGGTATCATCCCCGTAGAGTTTGGCC
>SKMY01000148.1 GCA_007120815.1 Syntrophomonadaceae bacterium
CATCCAAGGGTGAAAAAAGGAAAGGGCTGATGGCGATATAAAGAAAGGTGGCTGCAGTTGTCATCTTTTTGCCGGGTCTTTTAAACATATCATATCCCTCTTTCAAAATCTGAAGCAGCAGTGTTTATTGAATATTTTTCCGAACCTGAGTTAATGCTGATTTTTCAAGTCGGGATACTTGAGCCTGGGATATACCTATTTCTTCTGCGACTTCCATTTGTGTTTTTCCCCTAAAAAAACGGAGTGTAAGGATATTCTTTTCTCGTTCATTAAGCTGGTGCATGGCATCTTTGATGGATATTACTTCCAGCCATTTTTCATCGCAGTTCTTTTCATCACTAATTTGGTCCATCACGTAGATGGGGTCACCCCCGTCGTGATAAATGGGTTCGAACAACGATACCGGTTCCTGGATGGAGTCCAGGGCTAAAATAATCTCTTCCCGGGTAAAGTCCATTTCCTTGGAAATTTCATCCATGGTCGGTTCTCGGGACATTTTATGTGCCAGTTTATCCCTGACCTGTAAAACCTTATAGGCTATGTCACGCAGGGATCGACTTACTCGTACCGGGGTATTATCTCGAAGGTACCGCCGTATCTCACCTATGATCATCGGCACAGCGTAAGTAGAGAATTTAACGTTTTGTTCCAGGTCAAAGTTGTCAATGGCTTTTATTAAACCGATACAGCCAACCTGGAACAGGTCGTCTACCATTTCACCGCGGTTGTGAAAACGCTGAATGACACTGAGGACCAATCTCAAATTACCGTTTACCAGCTTATCTCTGGCACTCGTATCGCCTTGCTTTGCAAGGGCAAAAAGTTCGCGCATTTCGACGTTCGTCAACACGGGAAGTTTAGCTGTATTTACACCGCATATTTCGACTTTATTCACGTTTGTGATCCTCTCCCTGTTGAACTGGACTACCTTTACATTTAAATTATTTCCTCCCTCTGTTGTTTTTATTCCATTGACAGTTACTCCATTTTTTTAATCTCTTTTTTAAGCCGCTTGATAATTCGTTTCTCCAACCGGGAAATGTAGGACTGGGAAATTCCAAGGAGCTCGGCAACCTCCTTTTGTGTTTTTTCCTGCCCGCTGTTTAAGCCAAACCTTAGCTGCATAATCTTTTTTTCCCTATAGGACAGCTTATCCATGGCCAGGTACAATAACTTTCTGTCCACTTCTTCTTCTAGATTTCGGATAACAAGATCATCTTCCGTTCCTAAAACATCGGAAAGCAGCAGTTCATTCCCATCCCAGTCCACATTTAGAGGTTCATCAAAAGAAATCTCCGCCTTTATCTTGTTGTTTCTTCTTAAGTACATGAGGATTTCATTTTCAATGCACTTGGACGCATAGGTGGCCAGCTTAATATTTTTATGGGGATCAAAGGTGTTTACAGCCTTAATTAAACCAATGGTTCCGATGGAAACCAGGTCATCAACTGCCAGGCCCGTGTTTTCAAATTTTTTTGCTATGTAGACAACCAGCCGAAGGTTCCTTTCAATTAATGCGGTTCTGACCTGGTTCTCCCCGGTTTTGAGCTGCTCCAACAGAACATTTTCTTCTTCCTGTGTTAGAGGTGGGGGCAGCGCTTTATTGTTGCTGACATAGTAAATCAACTTGCCATAGCTCAACTTGAGTTTGCGGGTTAAGTAGAGCAGTTTCAATTTAAATTTCCAACGGATATCAAGCTTTTTTTTCATGTAATCAACACTCCTGCATCTCCATTAAGCGCCAAAATTCAAGAGGTAGCAAAATTTCAAAATCCTCGTGGGGTATTTCGGCGCTTTCATGTTTAATCCCAATAAAAAGCTTCTTGTTGAGCATTACCTGCTTAGAACCCTTCTTAGAACCCTTCCAAATGCTCACTTTTTCTGGTTTAAATGCAAGCATAAACCCCTTCCCCTCCAGCGTTTGAAAGGGGATCCAGGCAAAAGCCTCTGGGCAATCCAGGTCAAGGTACATGCGTTCAATTTTTTCCCAATCCGGCTCCGCTGACTGGCCTATAACTTCGGATATTTTTCTTGGGAGAACATCTTTAACGGCCGAGTACTTGGCCACGGCAACAGGCAGTCCACTGAACGGTTCTGCTAACATGTTTCCCGTATCTATAAATGCCTGAAGGCTTTTCTTTTTTCCTTGAAATACAAATTCCAGAGGCACGGCTGTAGATGGCAAGTGGATGTTCAGTCTCTGCAGCAACAAGGGATAGACCCCAAACCGGAGAACAACAAAGAGCCCTGAACCGGCAATGATAAAAGAAACGATTTGGGGGGAAGCAATAAAGAACATGTTCCTATCAAACGGCTGGGGTTGGTTTAACAATACACTTAAAGAAAACAAAACGCCCCCGAAGACAAAGGTGCAGAGAAAAAACACAAAAAATAATAGCAAAAACTGTTCCAGGCGCCGGGGCCGAAAAACGACCCAAACCATAAGCATAGGAAGAATAAATCGAAAACCCCATAAAAAAGGTATTTCTCCAGACCCGTACAAAAAAAGCAAACACGAAGCGCCCAAAAGCCCGCCTGCCAGCATCCGGTAAATGGTTGTTCTCTGGCGGACAATGTAGCTTGTTAGACCGAGCAAGAAGGAGTTAACACAAACGTTAAGAATAATAACCAGATCTAGATACAAAAAGTTATCACCTGCCATTATTCTACGACCGGAAACGCAACGATTCCATTTCTATTATAACGGCCTGGCTCTTAAAATTTTGTTATAATATGGCACCTGAAATAAAAAAAAGTATGGTGTTAACCATACTTTTTTGGGTTCGCGTCTTTACATGTCAAAAAACTCATGGCTACTGGCTGGATCGGCGCCTCCTTAAAAATGCTGGAATGTCGATATCCACATCGCTTTCAGGTATCTCGGAATCGATTTTTTCCTCTTTGGCAGAGGCAGCGACCTTGTCAAATCCTGTCGCAATAACGGTTACTCGAGCCTCTTCCTGGAAACTCTCATCAATGACGGCCCCAAAAATGATATTTGCATCAGGATCAGCCGCGTCAATAATCGTTTCTGCCGCTTCATTGGCATCAAAGAGGCTGAGACTGCTTCCACCGGTCACATTAATCAATACGCCCCTGGCGCCGTCAATAGACGTCTCCAATAGCGGGCTGTAGATCGCATTTTTGGCTGCATCTATGGTGCTGTTCTCGCCGCTGGCCATTCCTACACCCATCAGTGCGGTGCCCGTTTCCTGCATGATGGCGCGTACATCGGCAAAGTCAAGGTTAATCAGGCCGGGTATGGCAATTAAATCAGAAATTCCCTGTACACCTTGCCTCAGGACATCATCTGCGATGCGAAATGCTTCAACCAGCGGGGTTCGCTTGTCCACAACCTGAAGCAGCTTGTCATTGGGGATAATAATCAGGGTATCTACTTTTTCCTTCATCAAGTGAATCCCTTCTTCTGCCTGATGCATCCGCCTGCGCCCTTCAAAAGTAAAGGGCCGGGTCACAACCCCAACGGTCAGGGCACCCAGGCTTTTTGCAACTTCTGCGATAACAGGAGCGGCGCCCGTTCCGGTGCCACCGCCCATTCCGGCGGTGATGAAAACCATGTCGGAGCTCTTTAGAACGGATTCAATTTCTTCCCTGCTTTCTTCTGCTGCCTGGCGGCCAATATCAGGATTTCCCCCGGAGCCCAGGCCCTTGGTTAGCTTCGCGCCGATCTGGAGCTTTGTCCCCGATTTGGCCAGTTCCAGTGCCTGCGCATCGGTATTGACGGAAATAAAGTCAACGCCTTTTAACCCTGCGGCGATCATTCTATTTACCGCATTGTTTCCACCACCACCCACACCGATTACTTTTATCTGAGCAAAAAGTTCCATTTCAATTTCAAATTCGATCATGGCTTTACGTCCTCCCATTGTTAACATAAAAACTGCAAAAAAAGAAACGCCGGGCTAATCGGGTTATTCCCAAATCTCCGCCACAAACGTTTTAATTCGTTTCCATAAGTTGGTGAAAAAATTGGCTTTACTCTCCTGCTGGCGATAATATCCGCTTGTCCCTTGATTCCGGATAATATAATGGATAATACCCACAGCCGTGGAATAAATCGGACTTTTTACCCCCAGGTAATCAGGTTGTGCAATGCGAACCGAACAGTTAAAATATGATTCTGCCAGTTCAGTAATCCCCTGCATGAGTGATACACCCCCGGTGAGCACCACCCCGCCGGGAGGCATCTGGCTGTATCCCATTTTCACCATTTCTTTTTTACAGAGCTGCATGATTTCCTGGGTGCGGGGTTCAATAAACGTGGATAATTCACGAACGGAAATCGTCCGCTTATCTTTTCCGCTGATGCCCTCAATTTCTATTTCCTGTTCTTCCGTTACGCTTTCAGCGTTAGCAGCGCCGTGTTCTGTTTTTACCTTTTCTGCCAATTTAAACGTTGTTTTCATCCCAATGGCCATATCATTGGTGATGTGGTCGCCGCCGACAGGCAGAACAGAGATGTCTTTTAACGCGCCATCCTTGAAGAAGGCAACTTCCGTTGTCCCTCCACCCAGGTCAATCAAAAAAACACCC
>SKMY01000061.1 GCA_007120815.1 Syntrophomonadaceae bacterium
AGAGGATATCTACAACGGCATCGATATCGGCAGGCTGCTGGCCTCGAACCCACTGGAACATTTTGTAGCTTTTCAGTTCCTGGAGCATCTCAAGAGCATCCTGGTGTGAAATCGGCGCGACGCGCATGGCAACATCCTCCAGCACTTCCACAAAAATGCCTCCTAAACCGCAAAGGACAACCGGCCCAAAAACGGGATCTCGCTTCACACCGATGATGACTTCAATGGCGGGGGGAAGCATTTGCTGCACCAGAAGGCCTTCAAGCTTCGGATTCTTTTCCATGGCGTGGATATGTCCCATGATTTCCTGGTACGCCATTTTCACTTTCTCCGGGCTGTCCAGGTTGAGTTTTACCCCCCCGACTTCTGTTTTATGGGCAATTTCCGGCGAAACAATTTTTAAAACCTGGGAACCCCCCAGGGATTCTGAAGCCAGTAAGGCTTCCTCTTCCGAATGGACCAGCATTTCCCTGGTAACGGGAATCTCGTAAAACGACAGGATTTGCTTCATGGTGTATTCTGCCATGGGCCGCTCTTTACTGAAGGGGAGGGCTTCTTGTGAGGGCTGGGAAAAATAGTTCTTGATTTTTTCCATGGAATTTTTCTTTGCCTCACCGGGTAGCAAGTGCCTGGGCTGCGCGTATCTCCTCACTTTATCCATGCGGCGGGCAAGGGCGCCAAAGGCCCAGACACAATCATCCAGTTCATGAAATACCGGGAGTCCGAATGCCCGGATCTGATCGATATATGTCATGGCGGATTTTTCATCTGACCAGGGCCAGCATACCGCAATCATGGGCTTATTGCTGTTTAGGTATATCTCCTTTAAGCTGCTGGTTACGACAGAGGCATTAAGGGGCCCGATACCAAAATTTAAAACCAGGTTATCAACATTGGGGTCTTTTTCAACAATGGAAATGCTTTTATACAATATTTCTGGTTCTGTCATAACCTGGGCGGTTAAATCTACCGGGTTGCCGGTGGCTGCAAAAGACGGCAGAATCTCCCTCAGCTGGCGCTCTGTTTCCGGCTGGAATCGAATCATGTCCAGCCCGTAAAGCTGGCACTTGTCAGCCAGCATGACAGCCCCTCCCCCGGAGTCGGAAATGACAGCCGTTCTGCTTCCCAAAGGATACCTTCCGGCCCCCAGAATTTTTAACAGCGGGATGAGCTGTTCGATGCCCGGGGCTCGAATGATCCCTTTCTGTTTGAAGAAAGCGTCGTAAACCCGATCAGACCCGGTTAAAGCGGCGGTGTGGGATGAAGCGGCCCGGGTACCGGCATCGGTTTGTCCCACCTTGATAACCGTCACAATTTTATTATTGTGAAGGGCTTTTTCCGCAGCTTGCTTAAACGCTTCCCCGTCTTTATCCTTAATGCCTTCAATATAACAGGCGATAATATCTGTGTCGGTGCGGGTATCTTCCACCATGTGATTTAAAAAATGAGGAAGTCCCAGATCCGCCTCATTTCCCACACTGTAAAACTGGTCAAAGAACAGCCCTTCCCGTGCGGCCATCTGGTATGTTAGTATTCCAAAAAAGCCGCTTTGTGAAATAAAATGAAAGTTTTTAGAGAAGTAAGGCTGGTCAAACAGCAGGGGAGGCGCAAAGGAAGCCCAAAGATTGTTTTTCCGATTTACGATACCCACGCAGTTTGGGCCCACTATGTGCATGCCTGTTGAACGGGCAAGATGGAAAATGTCCTGTTGAAGATCAGTTCCCCGATCACCTGCTTCCGCAAAACCCGAAGTAAAGACTACCGCCCCTTTAACACCTTTAGCGGCACATTGTTTCAGCACAGGAAGGGTTTGGTCGGCAGCAACGCCGACAATTGCCAGGTCAATTTCGTCAGGAATGCTTTGAATGTCTGGATAACACCTCATTCCGGCAATTTCATCATAGGCGGGATTGACAGGGTATATTTTCCCAGAATAACCAATTTCCAGCAGCATAAACAGGGGGATGCCATTAGGTTTTCCGATGTTTTTTGAGGCACCAAGAATGGCTATGGTGCCAGGGGATAAAAATGGATTTAAATTCACAGGATTATCTTTCATGGTGTTCCGGCCCTTAACCGAGGCGGCGACCGGGATACCTCACTCCTTTCTTGCTGACCTGTCAGGTTGGGCAAAAAATTTTACTGCTGCAACTATTTCCTTCTGCTAATATATTGGTTTGCTTCTTGTTTGTCAACCCTGTAGATTCAGTGAGGGGGCGTTGTTTCGTTGACAGTCCTTATGGATCGTGGGATAATAAAAGATGACACGATTGAAACGGTTTAAAGTGGGCAAGCGCAATGCACCTTTTAACATACAAGTGGAGGAACGTACTTGGGTGAGAAAGAAAAGGATCAGCAGTCCCCACAAGAACATAGCAACGCAATAAAATCCCGTGATATTTTTGAAGGGCCGATTTTGCCTACACTCCTGAGACTCTCCTATCCCATTCTTATTGCCATGTTTTCACTGACGGTGTTCAATATTGTAGACACGTTTTATGTATCCCGGTTGGGCAGTGATGCCCTGACTGCCATGGGTTTTACCTTCCCCATATTTATTTTCCTCATTGCCGTCGGGGCTGGATTGACTATCGGCGTCAGTTCTCTTGTGGCAAGGGCCATTGGCGCAGGGCTCCCGGGTTTTGCGTCCCAATCGGGCAAACACGGGGTGATTATGGCTGTGGCCCTGGGCCTGCTGGTAACCGGTTTGGGGTTGCTGCTTACCCCGGGGATTGTGTCCTTCATGGGAGCGGATAAGCACATTGGAGCCATGACAAAAAGTTATGTAAACGTAATGCTCATGGCTTGTGTTTTTAAGTATTTGCTGCATGTTTTTGAAGGCACCTTGCGGGGCGAAGGGTACACCAGGATTTCTATGCGCATGTTGTTGATATCCAGCATTACCAATATTGTTCTGGATCCCTTCTTTATTTTCGGCATCTGGTTTTTCCCTCGGATGGAAGTCCAGGGCGCCGCAGTGGCCACGGCCATTTCGTGGTTGGTGGGATGCCTGTATGCCTTAGACTATTACCGTCGTGGGAAGGGCATCTTTAACCTGGATTTCAGGGGATTTTCTTTTCAGTTCAACTACGTTCGGGATATCATCCAAGTGGGAATTCCGGCATCCCTAACCCAGGGCTTTCTTTCCATCGCCCTGTTGTTGTTTAACCGGATATTAATGATCATGCCCCAGGGGAACAGCCTGGTTGCTGCTTTTGGCGTGGGGTTTCGTGTAGAAGCCCTGGTTATCTTGCCCTTAATAGGTCTTTCCGCGGGAAGTGTGGTTATGATCGGTCAAAATTTTGGCGCGGGTAAACTAAAGCGGGTGCAGGATACCATTATCCAGGCCAGGTGGTTTGTGTTCCTGAGCATGGGGGCAATCGGCCTGGTAATCATCGTGTTGGCGCCATGGATGATGCGGCTCTTCAGTGAAGACCCTGCCGTGTTGGCCTTTGGCGTACAATATTTGCGAATAACAGCTTTAACATACGGTTTCCTGGGGGTGGGGATGCTGGCCAATGCGTCTTTCCAGGGTATGGGGATGGGTTACCCGGCACTGGTTAATATATTTATCCGTTTCATGGCCATACAGATGACGGTGGCCTACGGCCTGGCTGTTATTAGCGATATGGGTTCCTGGGGTGCATGGAGCGCGGTAGCTTTGGCCAACCTGGCCTACGGGCTGATTAGTTCGTTTTGGATTAACAGCTATGTGCGGCGCAAAATAGATTCCCAGGGAAACATGCAGCCCCTGTGGAATAATCCATAGTGGGACACGTCGAGGAGAGGTGGACTTTCATTGGACCTGATTGTTACGGGATTAATACTTCTTTTATTTATTTTTTGGCCGCGCCTGAGTAATATTCGCTATTACATCCTGGGTTTCCTGGGCCTGGGTCTTCTATCCATTATGTTTATCTTTGCGCCTGCCTTCTTAATTATGTCTCCGTTGCTTTACGTGGCCCTGGTTGTATTCGTAATATTAACGGTATACCGGGGCATAAATCGGGGAAGAGAAGAAGGAGGGAAGAAATAATTTTCTTCCCTCCTCATAACCGGCCTTTTTATGAAAAATGTTGTATCAGGCTACATCCGTTGGAAAGGCTTCATTGTGCCTGTGTAAATAGGCTTCTTCCAGTTTCATCTGCTCGTTATATACAAAAGTAGCGCGGTAGAGAAAGTCCGTTTTACGTTTAAACCGAAGGTCCATCAATTTAACGATATGCTTTCCATGTTCTTCCCAGTACATCACATGGTAATACGAAGTAAACTGCTTGAAAAATTGTCCCAACTTGGTCTGTAAAGCGTTTAACGCGGCTGGAGAGGGGTTCTTCCGGTTTAAGCTCTGGTTCCCCAGTTCTTTCCAAACGAGCGAGTTCATTGTTCCCAGCATAACTTCTCGCGGTCGTTCAATTAAATAGTCCCAGCAGCCCAGCCCTTTAAGTGCAGGTATAACGGACAGGCGATCGGTGTGGGGCTTAAGTCTATACTTTTTTTGAAGATAGCGATGGACATTATTGCGAAACTTCCAGCGGAAGAGCAAATATACAAA
>SKMY01000047.1 GCA_007120815.1 Syntrophomonadaceae bacterium
AGATATCAGGACGTTAATCCGGGCCGGAATCAAAAAATGTACTCACTTGTTTGCCGTGACGGGCAGTGACCATGTTAATGTGCTCACCACCTTTATGGCGCTGGAATTATTTGAAATTAAAAACATATTTTGCCGTTTAAATAGCGATTCTTCAAGCTTTTTGTTGGAAAACCTGAACGTTCATATATTCGGATCTGACGAACCTGTCATCAGGGTATTAGACCCATATCTAAAGGAGGGCCTCTAAAGGTGTATCGTTATATGATTGCAGGCATCAAGCAGTTTACACCCTATTTTGCCGAAATGTTGACTGAAAAGGGCCACAAGGTTATCATATTGGACAAAAATTCGGCGCGCTGCAATGACCTGGCAGCCCGTTACCCCTTCCGGGTTATACATGGAGATGGCACCGATCCACAGGTTCTCAATGATGCGGGCATCAAGCGCTGTGATGCGCTCTTTGCGCTGACCGGTTCCGATGCAACCAATTTTATCATCTGCAAAATCGCCAAGAAACGGTTCTACCTGCCGAAAACCTACGCCTGGTTGAATAACGCATACAACGAAGAAGCCTTTTCAAACCTGGGTGTATACAAGTGTTTTAACATTGCGGACCTTTTGGCCGTTGAAATGGAAAATTCCATTATTGAAAAAAACGTGGAAACCTATATCCGCACCAGCAAAATTCAGGATCTGATAAAAAAGTTATACCGGAAAGCTAAAGTTGCGGAAGACAGAAAAAAACATGAAAGTCTTCCTCAAAAACAAAAGCTGGAAGGATTGCGCCAGGGGTATGTTGAGGTGGCTGAACTGCTCGAAGATATGTTAAATGTAAAAGTTTTCATCCACCGGGAATAGTTTTCACTACTCCCGTAATACAGGCTGGCACGCATTGTGAAGAACAACATGGTTGACACATGAAATATTTTCATCATTTACCTTGGAGTGAATAGATATTGCGCCTGAACATTATACTGCCGCTGCTTTCCCAGGTTTTGCTGATTGTCGGCGTGTCAATTTTTATCCCCTTGTCCTGGTCATTATATTTAAATGACGGGATGTGGGTCTACTTTGTGGTAACGATATTAATCGTTCTCTTTTGCAGCGCGGCCCTCTACTATTATTTTCCCATGAAAGATGACCCCATTAAACCCATCGAAGGGTACATGATCGTCACGGTAAGCTGGTTAACCGTTGTTTTACTCGGCTCAACCCCCTTTGTCTTATCAGGGACCATGGGTTTTTCCGATGCGTTCTTTGAAACCATGTCGGGTTTTACGACCACCGGAGCCAGCATTTTGACAGATATTGAATCCACACCTCCGAGTATTCTTATGTGGCGTTCCCTGACCCAGTGGTTAGGAGGCATGGGGATTGTTGTCCTTTTTATTGCCCTGATGCTCCGGCTGGGTTCTGGAGCAAACCGGATTTTCAGCGCCGAAGCCCCGGGCACAGTTGTTGAAAAACTGACCCCCCGCTTGAGCAACACGGCCAAGAACCTGTGGAAAATCTATCTCCTTTTTACGGCAGCGCAGATTATACTGCTTTTTGTTGCGGGTATGACGTTCTTCGATGCTATGGCCCATACCTTTACCTCCATTGCTACCGGCGGTTTTTCCACTAAGAACAACAGCATCGGATTCTTTATTGATAATCCCACGATCCAGCTCATCATTATCGTTTTTATGTTTTTTGGTGGGACAAACTTTTCGCTGTTTTATTTTACGTACAGGAAGCGAAGCCTCAAGGTCTTTTGGGAAAGTGAAGAGTTCAAGCTCTATGTTAGTATAACCGCCCTGGCTACGCTGCTGGTTCTTTTCAGTTTGCTTATTTCAGGTGCGGAGGTGCAGGGGATACTGCCCCTGACCGCTTTATTTCAGGTGGTGTCTATTATTACCACGACCGGTTACGCCACGGTGGATTATGATATATGGCCCAATATGGCGAGGAATGTCATGTTTATCTTGTTCTTCATTGGGGGCAGTATGGGTTCTACGGCCGGTGGGATAAAAATGCTACGGATTTTAATTCTTTTAAAAGCCACAGCGGCAGAGCTGTTTCGGTTTCGTCACCCCAGTATTGTTCACGGCATTAAGGTGAACCGGGTGCAGATCGACGACCGGCTGGTTATTAATACGTTTGCATTCTTTTTCGTTTATTTTTTGATGGTAGGCATTGGGACGATCGTGATGTCCTTTATGGACCTGGACTTTGAAAGCGCCCTCTCGGCGGTTTTGGCCTGCTTGGGGGTTATCGGGCCTGGTTTTGGTGTGGTCGGTCCGGTAGAGAATTATGCTGATATACCGGTTTTCGGCAAGTATTTTTTGAGCCTGTTTATGCTGCTGGGGAGGTTAGAAATATTTACCATCCTGGTGCTTTTTTTCCGTAAACCTCATTCCTAATGGGTATTTTGACAGGTTTTACAGTTTAAGGGGCAAACAGTTGCATTATGGAAATAAAAAAATTATAATGGTGATGGACTTAATGGGCTAAAATAGCGTATTTCGATACTATAACTGGCAGGTGGATAAATGGAATGAACGAGTACAATCCCAAGGAACTTGAACCGAAATGGCAGGCTTACTGGCAGGATCAGAATTTTCACCGCACCGGTGAGGAACCGGAGAAGGAAAAATATTATGTCTTAGAGATGTTTCCATATCCTTCCGGAAAACTTCACATGGGGCACATGCGGGTATATTCCATTGGGGATGTGCTGGCACGATTTTTACGCATGCGCGGTTACAACGTCCTACACCCCATGGGGTGGGATGCCTTTGGCTTGCCGGCTGAAAACGCGGCCATGGAACACGGGGTAGATCCGGCGGAGTGGACCGACGCCAACATAGCCGCCATGAAGACTCAGCAAAACGCCCTGGGTTTAAGCTACGATTGGGAGCGGGAGTTGACCACCTGTTATCCCGATTACTACCGCTGGAACCAGTGGATCTTCCTGCTCTTCTACAAGAACGGGTTGGCTTATAAAAAGAAAGCACCGGTGAACTGGTGTCCCAAATGTGTGACGGTTTTAGCCAACGAGCAGGTGGAAAGCGGCTTGTGCTGGCGCTGCAGCAGCGAAGTGGCGCCCCGGGAACTGGACCAGTGGTTTTTAAAGATCACCGACTACTCCGACCGGCTGTTAGATGACCTGGAGCTGCTGGAAGGCTGGCCCCAGCGGGTGAAGATCATGCAGGAAAACTGGATCGGGCGCAGTTATGGCTCTGATATTACCTTTACCGTAAAGGAGACGGGTGATGAAATGACGGTTTTTACGACCCGCCCGGATACCCTTTTCGGAGTGACATACATGGTTCTGGCCCCGGAACATCCTCTGGTGAACAAACTTATCCAGGGGAAACCTCAGGAAACCGAAGTCCGCGAATTTGTGAAAACCATGAGCAGGGAGAGTGAAATTGTCCGTGCCTCGGCAGAAACGGAAAAAGTCGGCCTTTTTACGGGGGCCCATGCCGTCAACCCCGTTAACGGGGAGGAGGTTCCCATCCTGGTAGGCAATTACGTGTTGATGAGCTACGGCTCCGGTGCCGTTATGGGTGTGCCTGCTCACGACCAGCGGGATTTTCTCTTCGCCGTCAAGTACCGGCTTCCTATCCGTGTGGTGGTCAATCCTCCCGGTGAGGATTTGACCCTTAAGCCCCTGGATGCGGCCTACGAGGACCCCGGTGTGATGGTCAACTCCGCTTCTTTTGACGGGCTGGACAACGAGGAAGGTAAAAAGGCCATCACCGACTGGCTGGCCCAACGGGGAAAGGGCACCTACCGGGTCATGTACCGCTTAAGGGACTGGCTGATTTCTCGCCAGCGCTACTGGGGGACGCCCATTCCTATGGTGTATTGCGACGGTTGTGGGACGGTACCCGTACCCGAGAAGGATCTGCCTGTGATTTTACCTACCGGGCTTAATCTGTCCGAAGGTCAAAAGTCGCCGCTGAAAGAAATGGAATCCTTTGTGAAGACGACCTGCCCAGGGTGCGGTAAGGATGCCCGCCGGGAAACGGATACCATGGACACCTTTTTCTGCTCCTCATGGTATTACATGCGCTTTGTTGATCCCCAATGGGACCAGGCGCCTTTCCGCAAGGAACCTGCTGATTACTGGCTTGCCGTGGACCAGTATATCGGCGGCATAGAGCACGCGGTGCTTCACCTGCTATATTCCCGCTTTTTTACCAAGTTTTTATACGACCAAGGTCTGGTTAACATCCAGGAACCTTTTAGGCGGCTGCTGGCTCAGGGAATGGTCTACAAGGACGGAGCCAAGATGTCCAAGTCCAAGGGCAACGTCGTAACCCCGGATGAAATTATTGAAAAATATGGGGCTGATACGGGGCGGCTTTTTATCCTCTTTGCGTCACCGCCTGAGAAGGATCTGGACTGGAGCGACCGGGGGGTTGAAGGCTGTCACCGCTTTTTGCGCCGGGTATGGCGGCTCTTTCAGCAAAACGCCGGACTTTTCCAGGCGTCATCCGTGGGCGACGGCAATAATGTCGGTGAGAACAGGCCCGAATTAGGACCCGCCGAACTGGAAC
>SKMY01000204.1 GCA_007120815.1 Syntrophomonadaceae bacterium
AGAAAAGGCATAGCCTTGTTCCGATTCACGGGCTGCGTACAGAGAAATCAGATCCCGGGCCAGCTCCTGGACAGACGCCTTTACCCGGTTTTTTACCCGTGCCCACTCCTGGCCGCCCAGTGAATAAAGCTTGGGCTGTTTTTCTTCACCACCCACGTATTTCTGAAGGACATCGATCTGATCCACCGGCAGATAGAGTTTATCCTCCCCGGCGTATTTAATAAACAGGTAATCCCGGCCCACATGGTCCACTTCCAGGGTGCGAATTCCCATGTACCGCCCGATACCGTGTTGTTCGTGCACAACCAGGTCGCCCACTTTCAGCTCCTGAAAGTCGCGCAAAGGGGCCTTGGGTGTTTTTTCCCGGGTTGGCGGCAGCCGGCGTTTTTTCCGCGCCGCTGAATAAAGGATATCCCGGTCGGAAAGAACAACCAGGTTTAGGGTAGGCATGATAAAGCCGTTTTCAAGCCTCCCCCGGGCAACGGTGATGCTTTTTCCTGCTCCTCTTTTCCCAGGCCCGGGCTTCTTCTCCCCGGGAAAGCTGATCAGCCCTTCGGGATTCTTTAAGCCGTCCTTTTTGTTTTTCCTGGAAAGCTCCAGCATCAGCGGAGGGTTTTTCGCCAGCGTAACCGGTAGTTCAAGTTCCTGGATGCTTTTTTTCAATTCTTCCATGCGCCGCTCGCCGTCACAGAGGACAAACACTTCATAACCTCTGGAATCCCAGGTTTTCCATTCATTTTTTAGCAGGTCCATCTGACCCATAAAACTGGGAACGGGACGCGCTTCAATGCTCACGGTAGATGTCACGTTCAAGTAAGGGATTCGGCGGGAAAAAGGGCTTAAAGCCATAACCGTCATGGCATTTTCTTTCAAAATATGTTCCAGCTTCCAGAGGATTTCCACCTGACCGGGAAGAATGTCTCCCTGGTCCAACAGGGTCGCCTGGTATTCTTTTAATTCGGAAAGCAGCGTTTCTTCCGCCGACACCGAGCTTTCCGGCTCATCCCAAAACAAAATGCTTCCCGTTGGAAAAAAGTCGGTTAAAGCCGATGCTTTGGGAAAAAAATAGGAAATATATTGCTCCATCCCTTCAAAGTAACCGGCGCTTTCCAGCTTGAGAATATAGTTTTCAATCCGGGTTCGCAGCCGGTCGGCCGCCTTTTCTTGTTTATTCTTTTTGAGTTGACGAATGACTTTGTCCGTTTCCTTGGACAGCGCATTCATTCCTTTTTGCAAGGCATCGTCATCCAGAATGATTTCCCGGGCCGGCCAGATGGTTATTTCGTTGACGGACTCTAGAGAGCGTTGGGTCCCCGGGTCGTAGGTCCTGATAAACTCAACGTCTTCATCGAAGAAGGATATTCTCAAGGGGTCCGCGGAATGGAAAGGGTATACATCCAGAATATCGCCTCTAAGGCTGAAATAACCGGGATCTTCCGTCAGCTCCACCCGCTCGTACCCCATTTGCATCAGGGCAGATAGCAGTTGGTCTCTAGGAAATGAGGTTTTTTCTTTCAAGGTGATATAGTGTTTTGTCCAACTTGCAGCGGGGGTGACTTTACTGAGCAGGGCCGTCGCAGGAGCGATGATCAAAACCCGCTCTTTCATGGCCAGGCGCTCCAACACTTTGAGGCGCTGCATGCTGATATCCCGGCTTTGAGTGAGCACTTCACCGGCGTAAAAGAAATCCCTGCCGGGAAATAGATACACATCCCTTTCACCGAGGAACCCTCTGATTTCTTCGTGCATTTTTTCCGCCCGCACGGTATCACCGGTTAACACCAGGCAGGGTTTGTCGGAGCTGGCAAATAATGCGGAAATGAGGAAGCTCCGCTGGGATCCTTCCAGGCCGGTAACCAGGCTTGCTCCTGTTTTGTCGTCCATATTTTTTAATACGGCAAAGGATGGGTCATCCTGCCATTTATTAAGAAGCTCGTGTGACAATCGATGAAAAACCCCCTTACCCCCACCTGAAAAAGTGGGGGTCTATATCTTGCGTATATACTTATTCCCACGTTGCGCATTTTAGAAACAAAAAACGGCGAATTAATGGGAAATGCAGGTATTGAAACCTGCAGTCCTTCTATTATATCATCTTCAAATCAAGCGTCAACATTTTCAGTCAGCAAAAAAGTATTCCCGCTGCTAAACCCTGAGCCGCCCCGTTTTTTTGCTTAAACCCTATTTTGACTCTTGTTCTCAGCAAATATTCAGTGAATCAGATTATTTCTAACCACTATCGGAGCAACCGGAACAGATACCGGGGAAAAGCAAACTCATTTACTAAACTGACATGACGCGGGATACGTAATCAACCAGGCGGTCAATCCGGCAAAAAACCTCCTGGTCTTGGCACTCCGGCCGCCTGATGGCGATAACGGGGAGCCCCAGTTGGCGAGCAGCATCCAGCTTTTCAGGAAATCCCCCCACCCTGCCGCTTTCCTTGGTCACCAGGACCCGGGCCCCGTAATGGGTCAAAAGCTCCCGGTTCAAGGCGGTGGAGAAAGGCCCCTGCAGGGCCAGGATACGGTTGGGCCGGATGCCGGCCCTCTGGCAGGCCTGTAGGGATTCCATGGCGGGCAGAACCCGCACGATCAATTTTTCGGGACCCAGCACCCGGGCGAAGATGTCCAGGGTACGGCTGCCGGTTGTGAGAAAAATGCCCTCCCCATAGTTTTTAGCCAGGTGTGCCGCATCCCCGGCATCACGGGCCCAGGTGACATGGTCGAACGCATCCAGGTTGTCCCGAGAGAGGCTCTCCCGTTCAAAACGCACCCAAGGGATGCCTTCCTCCCGGCAGGCCCGGCGAATATTTTCAGTTGCCTTAACGGCAAAGGGGTGGGTGGCATCGACAACCAGCCGAATACCGTACTGGCGGATGATATCGATCATGGATGTTTCATTTAACGGACCGGATAGGGTTTCTCCCCGTACGCTTTCCTGCAGGAGAAGCTGCCCGTACCCGGAGACGCTGCTGGCCAAAACCGTCCAGCCTTCTTGCTCCAGGCAACCGGCAATTTGTCTTCCCTCCCGGGTCCCCGCCATTACCCAAATCATAAGTCATAGCCCCTTGGTGTGATGATTTGATTTTGAAAGATATAACTCTGGCTGTTCCCCACGATAATGGTTGTGGTCATGTCAATGTCTTCTTCCAACATCGTGTGAAGTACGGTCAAGCGGATTTCTTCCCCCGGACGGCCCCCATTGCGCACAATGCCGACGGGTGTTCCGGCCTGGCGATACTTCAGGAGGATCGCCTGGGCCCGGCGGATTTGTTCGGTTCGCCCGCGGCTTTTGGGATTGTAGAGAACCACCACAAAATCCCCCGCACCGGCCTGATGCAGGCGGTCTTCCACGAGCTTCCAGGGAGTGAGCAGATCACTTAAACTGATTACAGCGAAGTCGTGCATGAGGGGTGCACCAAGGCCGGCCGCCGCGGTGCTTGCCGCCGTTACGCCGGGCACAATTTCCACGCTGAGGTCCGGCTGGATCGCTTCAACAACCTGGAGAGCAATGCCGGCCATCCCGTAAATTCCCGCATCGCCGCTGCTAACCAGGGCGACTGTTCGTCCTCTGGCCGCTTCCTCTACGGCCCGGCGGCAGCGCTCCACCTCGCGGCGCATTCCCGATGAAAGGGTTTCCTTACCCTGGAGTAAATCGCCCAGCAGCTCCAGGTAGAGTTTGTATCCCACCACCAAATCACTATCGTCAAGGGCCCTTAAGGCCCTGATGGTCATATCATCCCGGGTACCCGGGCCAATCCCAACAACGTAGAGTTTTCCGCGGGGAAACCCCTTTTCTTGCTCTTCCCGTTTTTCTTCTGACTGGCAGTTCGATTTTTTCATGCCTTGTTTCCCCCGTTCAACTGGCAGGAAAGGGTGCTTTCTGCCAGGGCAACTGTAATTTTTTTCCATATCGTTTTGCCCAGGAGCATTTTGCCCCGCCCGCTCCCCAGGTAGGCGCAGGGCTCCGCAACGGAACCTGTTCCTACCGCCTCCTGGACGAAGGAAGAGCTGGTGAACAGGTGTTCCACTTCCCAAAGGTCTTCCTTGCGAAAGAAGCGCAGGGGAATACCCAGCATTTGGCCCGCTTCAAGCAGCCCGGGTTCACCGGCCTTCACTTCCAGGGAAGCCAGCTGGTACAGGGATGCCTGAGAGCGGCTGCTCAGCTCCAAAGCGCGCTGCACGGCTTCCAGGATGTCCAAAGCCGGGGTTCCTTTTCGGCAGCCCAGTCCCACCGTCAGGGTTGGGGGCCTGATGACCGCCAGGGGCACCCCCAAAGCCAGGCGGGGCACGTCTTTTCGGCTGCTGATCCAGACAGCCCCGTAA
The DNA here is from genome assembly GCA_007120815.1 of Syntrophomonadaceae bacterium. The sequence goes on from SKMY01000204.1 coordinate 4,329, forward strand.
CGGGCTTTTTCCACCAGTTCCTCTTCATTTCGCAACAGCACGTCCTTGCCGGGAAGGTCAAGCTGAATATTGGCATCGGCATAGACCGTGATTTGCTTGCCTTCCAGTTGAGCCATGCTGATTTTTTTCAGATCCTCCAGGCGCTCTACCTTTCCGTTCATTTGGGCTGCCAGCAGGTCATAGGCCATTATTCCGTGGCGATCCGTGGAGGTGGTAATCACTGCAGTGGCGCCTATCTTCTCAGCCAGGACTTCTGACAGCTGGTTGGCCCCGCCCAGGTGACCCGACAATAGACTGACCGCAAACCGGCCGGTATCATCCACCACCACAACAGCGGGGTCGGTCTGCTTGTCTTTTATGTAAGGCGCAATCACCCGCACGGCAATACCCACGGCTGAAACGAAAACCAGGGCTTCAACTCGGGAAAACAGGGTGCCTGTGAAGGTTTTCAGGTCCCCCTGGTAAGCCGTTACCCCGCTTTCCTTTCCTTGTAAGTCAGCGGGAAGGCAGGCCTGGAGCCCGGGGGCCACGAATAGATCGGCATTGGGAAAGCTCTTTTGAATTCGAAAGGCGGTGTTGAAACCTGCTGCAGTAACAGCAATAATGGCCATTTTCACGGTTTTTCACTCCGATACCCGTGAGAAAAATGTTTATCGTAAAGCCGGGACTGTTCGTATTGGTCGCCCAAGAAATTCCCTACCAGGATCAAGGCCGTGCGATCAATGCCTGCCTCTTTAACCCTGTCTCTAATATCCTTCAGGGTTCCCGTCACTATTTTTTCCTCCGGCCAGGAGGCCTTCTGGACCACGGCAACGGGCGTTTCCGGTGTGTAGCCCTGGAGCAGTTCTTCAACCACCTGGTCCATCATCTGGACGCTTAAAAAAATGACCAGGGACGTTTCGTGGGCGGCCAGCTTACTCAGCTTTTCTTTCTCTGGAACCGGGGTTCTTCCTTCCATCCGGGTCAGAATAACCGTCTGAGCGACCCCGGGCAGGGTGTATTCTTTTTTCAATGAAGCGGCGGCGGCGGCAAAAGAACTAACCCCGGGAATCACCTCAAAGTCTACACCATCTGCCTGCAAGCGGTCCATTTGTTCCCGGATGGCCCCGAACAAACCGGGGTCTCCCGTATGCACCCGGGCAACCCGTTTGCCTTCTTTAACGGCAAGGAGCATGATATCCACGATCTCATCAAGGTTCATACCGGCACTGTCATAGACAACGGCTTCTTCGCTGACATCTTGTACCACAGCGGGGTTGACCAGGGAGCCGGTGTAGATGACCACGTCGGCCTCCCGAATGATTCGGGCCCCTTTGACGGTAATTAAGTCCGGATCCCCCGGTCCCGCACCGATAAAATATACGGTTTTGTTCATGGATTCTCCTTCCTGGCCAGGATGAGAGAAAAATAAGGCACCGGGCTCCCTTTCAGGGCTGCCAGGTTTTCTTCTATTCGCTCATCGGCGTGGCCGCATCGGCTGACCAGCACACTATGATTTAAAAAGCCAACCTTGTTTAATGTTTCGATAATGCCATCAAAATCGCTGGATACCTTTAGCAGGGCCAGGCTGCTGAAAGCGCCCAGCACCTCCGGGTCAAGGGCCTGTTCTTTGCTCCAGGGAATCAGGGCCATTTTATCATCTCCTTCCCCCAGGGGAAAGCCGGCCGAGGCCGCCGCGGCGCATATGGAGGGTATGCCCGGGACCGTTATCACGGGATAGTCGAAGGTTTTAACCCGCTTGTAGAGGTAAATATAGGTGCTGTAAAGCATGGGATCGCCCACGGTAAGAAAGGCCGTGCGTTCACCCCGCTCCAGGTGCTCCCGGATGCAAGAAGCGGCGTCATCCCAGCTTTTTTCAAGCCTTTCTCTGTCCCGCGTCATGGGAAAAAGCAGCTCGACGACCCGGGTTTCCTTTCGGATATATGGTTTTGCTATAGACAGGGCCAGGCTTTCTTTATCCTGTGCCGCCCGGGGAACAAACACCGTGTCTACATTCTCCAGCACACGGACGGCCTTTAGGGTTAAAAGCTCAGGGTCCCCGGGCCCAACACCCAGGCCGTAGAAAACAGCGTGTCCAGCCACCTCGCTACCCCCTCTTTTCCGCTGAAAGGATAAAAACAGGGTTCAGCGGCTTTAACATGGTTTGCCCTGCCAACAGGTGCCCTCGGGAAATCGCTGCGGAAATGACCTCCACCCGTGAATAATCCAGGGCGCGGAGGGTTTCCAGGCAGCCTGAGAGACTTTCCAGTAGGATACAGTTTACGACCAAAATGCCCCCGGGAACCAGCAGTTCCCGGCAGGTTTTCAATATGTCCTCCATGGCACCGCCCGTACCGCCGATGACAACCCGGTCGGCCGGAGCAAGGCCGGCCAGGGCATCCGGGGCCCGCCCGCAAATAATATCCAGGTTGTTCACCCCGAAAGCCCGGGCGTTTTCCCCGATGAGCATCACGGCCTTGTGGTCTTTTTCCAAGGCGGTGACCCGGCCTTCATTTAAGAGCAGGGCACATTCCACGGCGATAGAACCTGTCCCGGCCCCCACGTCAACCAGGTGCTGGTTCGGTTTGAGCCGGAGCCGGGAAAGGGTAAGGGCGCGTATCTCCGCCTTGGTCATGGGCACATCACCGCGTATAAACAGGTCATCGGGAATTCCCGGTGTGATATGGTCCCAGCGTTTTTCATTCATCGGCAATCACCATCACGTTCAGCTCCCCCACCTGCAGGCTGCGGCCTGAGTTCAGGGTAACCGCGTATATTTTTTCATCCGGGTAGGAAAGGTTTTCACCAACATAAACCCGTCGTTTTGTTAGTCCGGATTGGATCAACCGGTGGCAGACCCGGGCCGGTGTCTGCTTCCCATCGGTGTAGATGCCCACCAGGGCATTATTTTTAACGGTTTGGGCCAGGGAATCATCCTCCCGTCCGTGCAGGCTGATCACTGCAGCGTTGTTCCAGGGAAGACCCAGTCGGGCAAAAAAGTACTGCAGGGCACTGATACCGGGAAAGACCTCCAGGGATTCAGGGGAGAACCTGCGCCTTAAAGGTTGAAGCAGGCTGAAAAAGCCGGGATCCCCTGACACCAACACACCGACCTGCCTGGACCGATAATGTTCTTCGATGTAATTCATGAGGCCTTGAATGTTGGAATCGATTTCTTTTATTTCCCCCGTAAACCCTGGAAACAAGGCCAGGTTTCTCTTGCCCCCGACCAGGATCTGGCAGCGCCAAACCCGCTCTGAAACAGCGGGCAGCACAAATTCAGGGGCACCGGGCCCCACACCCAGGACATATATCCTTTTCAACATCGCAGCGCCTCCAGGATTTTTTTTGCCGGGTCATCCATCCCCAGGAGACCTCGCTGCAGGCTGAACAGCACCGTCCCTACCGCGAAGGCATCGGCAATATGGGCCCGGACTCTTGTGGTAACCTTATGGGCAAAGCGCTCGTACAGGTCCGGTACGGGCACGGTATCCAGCACATCCAGCATGGCTTCCGTGGTGCTGCAACGGTAAAGGGCCCGGACCGTTTCACCGGTTGCCCCCATCAGCACAGCATGGGCCGCAATGGTTTCAAAGCGGGCATCGGCCGTGCGGCTGTGGGTGTTGAAAATACCCGCAGCCACCTTGAACAGCTTCCCGATATGCCCCACCAGCAGCACGTTTTTTACGCGGTATTCCAGACAGCGGTCCAGGGCAAATCCCACTTCGTTGCCCATGCGTATAACCCGCCCCGGTGGAAGGGAAAGCGTCTGGCAGGCAATTTTTTTACCGTGGTTTCCCGGAACCAAAACCAGGCCGCCGTCGCCCACTTCTGATAAAACCTGCCGGATCTCCAGGGCCAGGGTTTCACGGTATGCGTCAACCGACATGGGCTCCACCAGCCCCGTCGTCCCCAGGATAGAAAGGCCGCCTTCAATGCCCAGGCGGGCGTTGAAGGTTTTTTCAGCCAACTCCTCCCCCCCTGGAATGCGGATCTCTACCCGTACACCCTGACCCGGTGGGAGAACCTCACCCACCTCTTTTCGGATCATGGACATCGGTACAGGGTTTATAGCCGGTTGACCGGGAGCAACCGGAAGGCCAGGTCGGGTAACCCGTCCCACGCCTTCTCCTGCTGTAATCTCTATTCCCGGAACCTCTCTTTTCCGGGCCTCGGCGACGATTCGGGCGCCATCGGTCACGTCGGGGTCATCCCCGCTGTCCTTGCGCACCCCGCAGAGAACCCGTCCGTATCTCTTTTCGACACCTTCCACAGGCAGGTTCAGCTGTACTCCGGCCGGTGTTTGAATGCTGACCAATTCCAGCGTTTCACCGCCAAAAAGCATGGCAACCGCTGCTTTTGCAGCCGCCGCCGCACAGGATCCCGTCGTATATCCCCGCCTTAACCGCTTTCCGTTTTTTATCGTGTACATGAGTACCAAGCCCGTCAGTCAATTTTATAAACACAAAACTGTAACAAGAAAACAATCTTGTTGTGTTGGTCAAATTTTTGGAAGCAAGAGAACCGTCCCCGTGCTTCCTCAACCTCCCCGTGCTTCCTCAGGAGCCGGATGACTGCACCAATACCCGGTTTTCCATACTATATCATGCGCAAAAGCGCATGTAAAATAGCCACGGCTACCGGGCTTCCGCCTTTGCGTCCCCGGGTGGAGATGTAGGGAAGATCGGTTCCCATCAGGTCTTCCTTGGACTCTTCCGCCCCTACGAACCCGACGGGGACTCCCACTACCAGGGCCGGATCCATCTGACCTTTTTGCACCAACCGAATGATTTCAAAAAGAGCGGTAGGGGCGTTGCCGATGAGGTATATGCCCCGGGGATACTGGACAGCTGCCTTATGTATATTGGCCATGGAGCGGGTTATCTTTTTTTTCAGGGCCAATTCTTTTACTTCCTCTGTGTCCACAAAGCAGGCTACTTCACTGCCAAAGGGTTCCAGGAGGGGGCGGCTGATCCCCGCTGCAATCATCTTGGTGTCCGTCACAATGGGGCAGTTGCCCCGGTGAAGGGCTTCCCCGGCGCTGGCCAGGGCATTGGGGGATACCACGGTTATTTCGGCAAAGTCAAAATCGGCCGTCGTATGGATAATCCGCTTAATAATGGGCTTTATCCGGGAATCAATATTCTTTTGGCCCAGGATATTTTCAATGATCATCATGCTCTGCTGTTCAATGGTTTTTGGGTCCGTAATAAAATCCCTCATAAAGGGGTTAAACGCTCCTTTTCCGGTATTCAAGCCCGCTTTGGAGTAAGGCACGGGGAACTGACAGGTTGGCATAGAAATGTAAATGTGGATATGAGGCCAGTAGACATCCTGCCTTTACGCCGCTTAACCATGTGGCATCAACTTCTCCATCGCGGATCTTGTAAACATTCATGCTAAAGAGTTGCTCCGGGGTGCCGTCCAAAACAGAATAATGAAATTCATGGGCCCGGAACCTGGTTCCTTTGGGCCCCAGAATATTAGGGGCTGCGTTTTCGACTTCCACGTAACCAAAACGCTGCAGACGTCCTGTCATGGCCGTTGTTCCCGGAAAGGCGCCCACCATGGAATAGGCGCTGCCCTCCCGGTCCCCGATCCCCTCAGAAAGGTACATCAACCCGCCGCACTCTCCATAGATGGGCAAGCCCTGCCTCGCGGCTTGCTTTACGGCCTGTCTCATGGGCCTGTTGGCTTCCAGCCGGGCGGCAAAGACTTCAGGGAAGCCCCCCCCCAGGATCAGCAAATCAATGCCTTCAGGCAGCTTTTCATCACTGAGCGGGCTAAAAAAAACCAGTTCAGCACCCAGCTCTTCCAGCAGCTCCAGGTTGTCCCAGTAATAAAAGTGAAAGGCCGGGTCGTGAGCAACGGCTGCGCGGATAAAACCCACAGGCTGTTGGATCGGAGGGTCCGGCAGGGGAGTAAAAGGTGCGAACTGCCGGGACAGGTTTTCCAGGCCTTCCAGGTCGAGGTGGTCCCGAACCAGTTGGCCCAGGCGCTTCAGCTTTTCCTCCAGGTCCTGCAATTCCCCCTGGGGAACCAGGCCCAGGTGGCGGTCGGGCAGGGAGATATCTTTTTGGGGAGGCAGGTATCCAAAGACACCCATGCCGGTGTCCCGCTCGATAACGGTTTTAAGCAGTTGATAGTGGCGCTCGCCGGAAACGTTGTTGAGAATGACCCCTTTTAAGTTCACCTCCGGGTCGTATTCCCGGTATCCCAGCACCATGGCGGCGGCGCTGGCTGCCATGGCCCGGGCATCGACCACCAGCACCACGGGCGCGTTCAGTATTTTGGCGATGTGGGCTGTGCTGCCCTGGTTTTTAAGGGTTCCGGCCCCATCGTACATGCCCATGACACCCTCAATCACGCAGAGGTCTGCTGTGTTTCCGCTGCGGGCAAAAAGGTGTTTTATGGTATCCTTTGAAAGCATCCACCCGTCCAGGTTGCGGCATTTTCGGCCGGTAATGTGGGTGTGAAAGGCGGGATCAATATAGTCGGGGCCGACCTTGAAGGGCTGAACCTTCTTTGAGCGGGCAAAAGCCTGCATGATGCCCATGGACAAGGTGGTTTTCCCCACGCCGCTATGGGTTCCCGCCAGGACAATTCGCGGTATATTCAGGGTCTGGTCACCCCCAGTATTTGATAGAGCCGATCCATGTCCAGGTGTTCTTTCAAAAGGGCTGCCAGGCGGTCGTAACTCTCTTCCCGGCGGGCCCTGGTGTTCATAACCGCCGTGTCGTCCTCTCCGGGAAGAGGCAGTCCTTTACGTCTGCGCAGGTCGTTTAACCAGTGCCGGCGGAAGCTGTCGTTAGAAAAAACGTCGTGGAGGTACGTGCCGAACACCGGCAGGTCAAGGCTTGCCGCCCCGATAATCTCCTTTTCGTTACCGGAAACAACCATGGAAGGTATCTCCTTCTGCACGTCACTGTGGCCGTGGCGGATTTCATAGCCTTCCAGTTCCATTCCAGCCAGGCGGCCCCACGAATCGTGGTTGGAGATCCGGGCCTTTACCTGCCGGGTCAGTTTTTCCCGGTTGAAGGTTGTTTCCAGGGGTAACAGGCCCAATCCAGTGCAGGTATCCAGGTGGCTGCTTTCGGTCCCCAGGGGGTCGTGCAGCGCCTCACCGAGCATCTGAAACCCTCCACAAATGCCCGCCAGGGGCACCCCTTCCAGGCACAGCCGGCGTATGGCCTGGGCCAGCCCCGAGCGGTAGAGAAACTGCAGGTCTGATGTGGTGTTCTTGGTGCCCGGGAGAATGACGGCATCAGGGAAGCCCAGGCGGTCCCGCTGATCAACATAGCGCAGGGATACATCGGGTTCCGCCTCCAGGGGAGCAAAATCGGTATAATTGGAAATACGGGGCAAACGAATCACAGCGATGTCCAGCTGGTCATCGCCGGCCGGCCGGTCCTTGCGGTCGTGCAAGGAGACGGAATCTTCTTCTTCGATGCCCGGGTTGACCATGTAGGGAATAACGCCCAGCACCGGCAGCCCGGTGCGCGCCTCCAGGAAATCCAGGGCCGGGGTCAAAAGCGACGGATCGCCGCGAAATTTGTTGATCACAAATCCGGCCACACGGCTGCGTTCCTGGGGGGTAAGCAAATCCATGGTGCCCACGATGGAGGCAAAAACGCCTCCCCGGTCGATGTCGCCCACGATAATCACCGGGGCTTCGGCCAGTTCAGCAATTTTCATGTTGGCGATATCCCGGTCCCTCAGGTTAATTTCTGCCGGGCTGCCCGCCCCTTCAATAACGAGCACATCGTATGCCCGGCGGAGGCTTTCCAGGGCCTCTTTCACCACTTCCAGGCCCTGGGGAATGTAGCGCTCGCGGTAGTCCCGGGCAGTCATATCGGCCAGGGGTTTACCCATGACAATCACCTGGGCAATCATATCTTCTTTTGGCTTTAAGAGAATGGGATTCATTTCCACGGCAGCAGCTACACCCGCTGCCTCGGCCTGGACCCCCTGGGCCCTGCCTATCTCCAGGCCGTCCCGGGTCACATAGGAGTTTAGTGCCATATTTTGAGATTTAAATGGGGCCACCTTGAACCCTTCCCGGTAGAGCAGCCGGCAGAGGCCGGCGGTCAGAAAACTTTTCCCGGCATGGGAAGAGGTCCCCTGGAACATAATGCATTTTGCCCGCACGAAATTCGTCCTTTCTAGTGGTTTTTTACGGCGGCAAAGGCCCTGTCCGCGGCATCCACGGTTTTTTCAATATCTTCATCGCTGTGGGCCAGCGACATGAAGCCTGCCTCAAACTGGGACGGCGCGATGTAAACCCCATTTTCCAGCAGGTTTCTGAAAAAGGCGCCGAACTGTTTCACATTGGATCGGGCTGCCGATTCAAAATCGGTTACGGGCTGGTCGCTAAAATAGGCGCAGAACATGGATCCGGCCTGACGGGAATAGATGGGTACACCGTGTTTTTCGGCGGCCTCTCCGATTCCCCGGACCAGCCGCGCCGTCATTTTTTCCAGGTGCTCATACGTCCCTGGTTCCTGCAGCCGCTTTAGGGTGGCGATGCCCGATGCCATGGCCAAAGGGTTGCCTGAAAGGGTGCCGGCCTGGTAAACAGGCCCCGAAGGCGCAACCTGCTCCATAATGGCTCTTTTGCCGCCATAAGCCCCCACGGGCAACCCTCCCCCGATGACTTTCCCCAGGGTGGTCAGGTCGGGAGTCACACCGTAACGTTCCTGGGCACCGCCATAGGCCAGGCGGAAACCTGTCATGACTTCATCGAAAATTAACAGGGCCCCGCAACGGCGGGTTAACTCTCTTAAGCCTTCAAGGAAACCGGGTTCTGGTAAAACCAGGCCCATATTTCCGGCGGCAGGTTCCAGGATAACGGCAGCTATTTCTTCCTCGTTTTGCTCAAACAGGGCTTCCACGGCACCCAGGTTGTTGAAGGGGGCCAGGAGCGTGTCCTGAGCCGTTCCGGGTGTTACGCCGGGGCTGTCAGGCAAACCCAGGGTCGTTACCCCGGAGCCGGCCTTAATCAGTAAACTGTCGCCATGGCCGTGGAAACAGCCGGCAAATTTAACGATCTTATGACGCCCGGTATAGCCCCGGGCCAGTCGAAGGGCGCTTATCACCGCCTCGGTCCCGGAATTAACCATGCGGACCATCTCCACGGAAGGAACCGCTTCGATGACCAGGCGGGCCATTTCCGTCTCCAGGACCGTGGGCGCCCCAAAGCTGGTCCCGCGGGCAGCGGTTTCTTTGAGGGCCTCCAGGACCTCGGGTGGCGCGTGCCCCAGGATCAAAGGCCCCCAGGAGCCCACAAAATCGATATACTCCTGTCCATCGACATCGTAAACCTTGCTGCCTGCTCCCCGCTCAAGAAAAAGGGGCTCGCCCCCAACGGCTTTAAAAGCCCGCACGGGACTGTTAACCCCTCCGGGTATGACTTGCCGCGCCTCGCGGTAGTACTGCCTGGAACGTTCGAACATGGTTAATGCCTCCTCAATAAGAAAAATACGTCCCACAATAGGTGTTATAGAAATGTCACAGGAACGGTTCTTCTCTTGTCACCCCAGGAACGGTTCTCTTGTTACCCCGGGTGTCAGGGGGACGGTTCTCTTCTCACCTTCTTCTTGATATGGACCAGGGCTTGAACCAGCCCCTCAATGGTGTGTTCTTGAGCTTCAATATCTATCATCAATCCCAGTTCCCGGGCCGTGCGTGAGGTTGTCGGTCCGATGCTGGCCAGGGTGATATCTTTCAGCCGCCGGGTAAGGTCGCTTTTTCTGTCGCCTGGTCGTCCATCGCCGACCAGCAACTCTTTGAAGTTCCGCGCGGTAGAAGAGCTGGTAAATGTAACGGCGTGTATCATGCCGTCGTCTATCATTTTTCGCAAAAGGTTCACATCCCCTGTTCCTTTGACCGTTTGATAGACCACCGCATCATCCACCCGGGCACCCATTTCCTGAAGCCCTTCAGGCAGCGCTTTCCAGGCCAGGTTGCCCCGGGGCATCAGAATCTTGTCCCCCGGGTGAACCGCGCCGGCCAGTTCTTCCAGTAAAACCTCGGAACGATATTCCTTCGGCGCAAAATCCACGACTAACCCGTAGTCCTCCAGCGCACGGATGGTCGCCGGCCCCACGGCGCAAAGTTTTAAGCCTTTGAGGTTCCGGATATCCCGGCGCAGCAATTTCAGCCGGTTGAAGAAATGCTTTACCCCGTTTACACTGGTAAAAATCAGCCATTGGTAGGTTTCAATTTGACCAATGGCCCCGTCGAGGACGCTGTAATCCTCTGCGGGAACCATGTTTATGGCAGGAAATTCCAGGGCTTCACCCCCCAGTTCCTCGATGCGCTCTGAAAGCCGGCTGGCCTGCTCCCGGGCGCGGGTGACCAGCACCCGCCAGCCAAAAAGGGGTTTATTTTCCATCCATTGTAATTTTTCTCTCAGCTTGACCACATCGCCCACAACAATAACGGCAGGGGGTTTAAAACCCCGGGCTTCCGCTTTCTCCACGATATCGTCCAGGGTACCTGTCAAAACCTCCTGTTCCGGCAGGGTACCCCAGCGGATCAGCGCAACAGGCGTATTGGGAGCGCAGCGGTTTTCCATCAGTTTGTCCACGATAAAACCGAGATTTCCAACACCCATGAGAAAAATCCGCGTTCCCGTCTGGGCGGCCAGGTTGGCCCAGTCCAGGCTGGAAAACCCCTTGGTTGGATTTTCGTGACCGGTAATAATGGACAGGCTGGAGGCCACGTTGCGGTGGGTAACCGGAATCCCGGCATAGGCAGGGACGGCCACCGCAGAAGTAATCCCGGGCACAATCTCAAAAGGGATTCCGGATTCCGCCAGGAGCAGGGCTTCTTCCCCACCCCGGCCGAACACAAAGGGATCGCCGCCTTTTAAGCGGGTCACCGTTTGGCCTTTTAGCGCTTCATCTACCAGGAGACGGTTGATCTCCTCCTGCTTCATAACGTGGCGGTTGGGCTGCTTGCCGACATAAATCAGCACAGCTCCGCTTTTGGCATATTCCAGCAGGCGGCGGTTTACCAGTCGGTCATAAACAATAACATCGGCCTTTGCAA
>SKMY01000055.1 GCA_007120815.1 Syntrophomonadaceae bacterium
AACAATCGGACATGAACTGTTACACCTGATACAAGACCTGTACATAAAATTCAGTTGGAATTACATATGGATGGATGAAGCTACGGCAGTATGGTATGAACACATCGCAGCAGATGACCCCAGTAGAACATGTGTAAACAGCAGAGAAAATTTAGATTTTATACGCACGCCCTTATACTTTCCAGAGGGGGGTTGGTTCCGGAGTGGGCAAGCAAGTGCACATGGATATGGCGCCAGTTTTTTTATCCGATATTTAACAAACACGTATGATATTAATATTCCCGTATACACATATAGTCTGGCAAGGCACCAGGTATATGAAAAAAACATTGAAAGTCAACCGGGCGATAATTTAAATCATGTTTTGAAATCGTATTACGGAGCAGATGTTGGCGAGGAATGGATACGATTTCTAGATTTGTATTTGCGTAACCCGGGAGCCATTATACCTGCTTTAAATACTGATTTTCTTTGGCGTAGAGAAGCAGGAGGAAGTGAGAATTATAGGGTTCGATACAGAGATAATCGTAAAGAAGCAGTTATTAGAGCCATTCCCCAGGAAGACGATAGGTACCGAATCGTATTTGAAAACAATGCTGCCCTGAGCTCCATTAATCACAGTACCCAGGAAGGTATGACTGACTCAAAAGAAGCTTCACTAAATCTGAATTTTAGTCAGTATAATTTATCTGCCGATCCCTTTCGCCTGATACTGGCAGGTGATGACCATACCAGAACCGCTTTTGGAAGCGGAGGCAGGCTTGTAGTTCGTGTTTCTAACGAGGGTGATGGCGGCGCAATGGTATATGCAGGAAACCAGGATGGGGGTGAAATGGTTTCCACGACAAGCGCTCCCTGGGGATTCCTGGCTTCAAAGGGAGCATCCTGGGGCAGCCATACTGGAAGCAGCGAATTGATACTGGATAATTTTGGGCATGAACAGCATAGCTATAATGAGCTTCTCGTTGTCCCCTTTAACTATGATCATTTGAGCGCATCCAAAAGACCTGCGAGCATAAATATCCTCATAACATATGAAACGACTGAACATGCTCAGTTCGATATTACAGGTAACTGGAATTTATACGATATTTATGAAGAAATACATTTTACTCAGGACATATCAATTACAGGTTTAGGCTGGTTTCCAAGGTATATGGAACAAGTTTCTCCGCATTATGGTTACAGAGATTACTTTTCCCCGGAAAAAGAAAGGACACTTATAGGGATAGAGCAGCAAAACCTCCCTCCAGTTTTCATCATAAAAGATTCATATTACAGGGATGGGGCCGTGTTTGCTAGTCCAGATGGGGTCATTTCAAACGCGCTTAATGTTGATTTATTTAGTGATGATGAAATAATATTCAGTCATAGAGGCATAAATGGTGTTGTAGTACAATTTTACTTTCCCCTGGATTCTCAAATGGATTCACAGGCTAATGAAATCAATGGTATATTGAAAGTTTTTTATGATAATCAAAAAATAATTTCTGGTAGAGCAATCTTAAGAAGGTAACAAAAGGGGCATTTGAATTAGCAAACCCAACCGGCCAATCCATTTTGGAACCACTGCCCTCCAGCATAATTGGCGTAGTTTATATGATCGGAAAAAGGAAAGGATTTTAACTAAGCTTGACGGGAAAAATAGCAGGAAAATAAAAGAGTTTTGGAGAATAATGAGAATAATGGTGTAATTTTAAGTCTATATAAGTTGGAGCCAGGCCATGACTAAAAAATCTATTATAAAACAACTTCCCATAGCGGAAATCCATCCGGGGACGATTTTAGCCAAAAAGCTGCTCTGCCCAGAAAAAGGCAATGTTTTATTGGGTGCAGGCATAGCCATTTCAAGTCGTGTAAAAGATGTCTTGATAAAAAAATACCCGAACCTAAAGCTGGATGTTCACATACCCGTGGATCTTTCCGGTGAGTCAATCACGGAAACTCAAGACTCGGATGAGAAAAAAGACAGAGCAAATGATCTTTTTCAATTGGAACAGGTCCCTAACGAGTTAGTTGCTTTGTCAGCAAAACAGTGTTATACGAGCTACTATCAAGCAATTAAAAGCTTTTTTAACGCTGAAGGAGATAAGGAATGGGTAGATTTAAAAAAAGCGCTGGCTGGCGTGATTAAGCATGTACTCAAAAATCCCCATTCACTTCAGCAGTTGGTTGCTCTACGATTAAGGTTTGAATACACCATATCCCATGCTGTAAACACGACGTTGTATTCACTTTTTATCGGTAGGGTCATGGGCATACCGGTAGATAAACTTTTTAACCTGGGTCTTGCTGCAGCCCTGGCAGACATTGGATTACAAAAGGTTCCGGCAAGGATAAGAGATAAGAAAACCAGTTTAACCAAAGAAGAGTGGAATTTTATTAAACAACATATAACACATAGCGCTGCTGTGGCCAGAAAATTCAGGTTGCATGAAGATATTATCACTGCAATTACACAGCATCATGAAAGAAATGATGGAAGCGGTTATCCCTTTGGTATAAAAGGCAAAGACATTCACGTGTGGGCACAGATCATAGCCGTTGCCGACACGTACGATGCCATTGTTAGCGATAGACCTTACCGCAAGGCTGAGCCCGCATTTGCAGCATCTGAAATACTCATGGCGCACTGCAGCAAGCTGAACCCCAAAATGATCGCTTATTTTTTGAAAAACGTAAATCTCTATCCGCAAAAAGGAACAATCATGTTAAGTAACAAGAAAAAGGGAGAAATTGTTTACTTGAATAAACAATATCCCGACAGACCTATTGTTTTGGTGAAGAGTGAAAGTGATTTTATGGGCCGCCGATATATTGATTTAACGAAAGAGCTAACTGTGTTTGTAGAGGACATAGAATAGCCTAAGAATTGCCATTCATTATTTATTGTTATCTGCTGAATAATATAAACACCAATTACAGCAGAAGAGGTGACGACCATGCATCATGAAAGAGTTAGCATTTCTCCAGAACCCCCCAGGAAAGGGCAAGAGGTTCTCATTCATTACCGGGGTTTACTGGCAGAGTGTGGAGCTGACCAGGTCTGGCTTCATTATGGTTTCGATAGCTGGAAAAACACGCATACGGTTAATATGAATAAGGTTGGTGAAAACAGTTTTTCATGTGCTTTAAAGGCCGAAGGCAAGAAAGAGATGAATTTTTGCTTTAAGGATAGTGCTGAACACTGGGATAACAATAACGGCCAGGATTGGAATATTAGCATTAAATAGCGGATTTTTATACAATCACTGAAAATTAAGGCCTTTTTGTAGGGCCTTAATTTATTTGCACCGTTAACAGAAAGCACATGATGCAGGGATTTTCTTGTAAAGCCTCGAAGTATATTAAATATAAGTGACTTAACACTCTCTTTTTAAAGAGAAGCAGCGGGAACGGTTCCGGGCGATTCTGTAGCGAAGGGGAGAACCAAATGGGAAAGCGACAGAATCGTCCCTTGTTTCTGGTGTATACCAACAAGTAGTAGGTTGAGCAGCTACAAACAAACAGCATAAAGTTTGACCGTATTCATTTTTGGGAAGGATGGAGAGACTTGTCTTTAATTCGAAACAAAGCGCTTGCAAGTGAAGGAATCGAAAAGATCAATTGGGTAAAAAGCCACATGCCTGTGTTGAATGAGCTGGAAGAAGACTTTAAGAACACCAAGCCTTTTAAAGGCATTAACATTGCCATTTGTCTTCACCTGGAAGCAAAAACTGCCTATATGGGTCTGGTATTAAAGGAAGCAGGGGCTCAGGTTACTCTTACAGGAAGCAATCCGTTATCCACCCAGGATGCTATAGCTGCAGGGCTTGATAAAGAGGGCCTCCAAGTTTTTGCCTGGCACAACGCTACTGAACAGGAATATCACAATCACCTGGAAAGAACGGTCGGCACTTACCCCAACCTGATCATTGATGACGGGGGCGACCTGGTTTCCTTGATTCATAAAAAATTTCGCATTCAAATCCCTCAAATTCTGGGTGGCGCAGAAGAAACAACCACCGGATTAATACGCCTGCGGGCAATGGAAAGCCAAAATGCCCTGGGCTTCCCCATGATGGCCGTTAATGATGCCATGTGTAAGTTTCTTTTTGATAACCGCTATGGAACCGGGCAATCTGTTTTTGATGGGATTATGCGGGCTACCAATCTTATTGTTGCAGGGAAAAATGTGGTCGTGATCGGTTATGGGTGGTGTGGAAAAGGTGTGGCACTGCGCGCCGACGGTTTGGGTGCAAAGGTCATCGTATGTGAAGTTGACCCCATTAAAGCGTTGGAAGCACACATGGACGGACATTCCGTAATGTCCCTTAGGGAAGCTGCTTCATCGGGTGATATCTTTGTGACTGTAACCGGGTGCAATAAAGCACTGACCAAAGAACACTTTGAGGTTATGAAAGATCAAGCCGTGCTCTCCAATGCAGGCCATTTTGACGTGGAAATTAATAAGGTTGCCCTTGATAACCTAAAAAAGAGCAGCCAAAGCGTGCGCACCAATATTATGG
>SKMY01000043.1 GCA_007120815.1 Syntrophomonadaceae bacterium
GCTGTTTTTATCCTGGGCCCTACCATTTACATCTTGCGATTATTTTCTAATTCCCTGGGCCTTTACTTTAGCACGCTGGTTGAATATTCCTCATTTGTTTCTGGACATCAGGATTCATGGCAAGCGACCTGGACCATACCCTTTCTGGCATGGTGGATCGCCTGGTCGCCCTTTGTAGGCATGTTTATTGCGAGAATTTCTCGCGGGCGAACCGTGAGGGAACTGATCATTGGCGTTCTGTTAGTGCCTTCACTGTTATCATTTTTCTGGCTCTCCGTTTTTGGAGGAACGGCAATGGAGATGGATACGGCTTCAGGCGGTTCCCTTTTTGAAGCTGTTCAAGATAATCTCCCCATTGCGCTTTTTGAGTTAATCAGCCTGCTGAATATGCCTTTTAATGCTGACGCATTACGGGTTTTGATTTATATTGTGGCTACAGGGCTGGTCATCAATTATTTTATTACCTCCTCTGATTCCGGTTCCCTGGTCGTTGATAAAATCGCATCTGGAGGTAAAATGAATTCACCGGTAAAACAGCGAGTGTTTTGGGCCTGCATCGAAGGCTTGCTTGCGGCTACACTCTTATTGATCGGGGGAGAAAAAGCCATTGACGTATTGCGAACGGCGGTCACGAGCGTGGGACTTCCCCTGGCGGTTATCCTGACCGTTATGACATTTTCATTGATCAAAGGAATCCAGGTAGCCCATACCAGGCAAATGTGGATCAGGGATAAAAAGAAAGTCAAAAAAATCATTCAAAAAAAGCTGGAAACACAGCAAAGTTCGGAGTAGCTTATCAATATTTAAAAGGGGGCGCTTAAACTAGCGCCCCCGCAGTTTAATCTGCCACAACAGGGCTAACGATGACATTTCTATTCTAAAAGAGTTTTTCAATCTTAATAATGACCAGCCTGCCCTGCTCGTTTTCCTGGTAGGCAAAGAAGATTTCCTCACCTTCCTCTATTCCGGCAAAGGAAATGTGCTCATCCAGCCCGAAGGCCTTGATTGTGCCGTCAACCTCCAGTTCTGCCGTATGGTTGTCGGCCAGGCCCAAAAACGTCCCTTCAGCGGTATACACGTCGCTTTGACGGGGCTCCTGATAATCTGCATCGATAATGATGGAGCGTCCATGTTGGTCCACGTAATACGTAAAGCTGATTTCTCCGGGCGCAAATTCTTTTTCCCGCAGTGTATCGCTTAAGCCAAAGGCTTTCGGCTGGCCTTCCACTTCAATCTCCACCGAATGGCTGTCAATGCGACCGGTTAATATGCCTTCTGCCTGGTGGGTGTCACTTTCTTTTCCTTTCTTCGGATCCTCGCTTTCCCCCGGTTTATGTTCTAAAATTTCCAGGTGGGTGACAACCAGTCTCCCGTTTGCCGCTTTTTCGTAATGAACCTTAACCCGATCTCCTTCTTGCAGTTCGCCCTCATACACCTCTTGGTTCAAGGCAAAGGCTTTAAAATGTCCGTTCACTTCAATTTCTACGGTATGGTTGTCTGCAAAGCCGACAAATGTACCCTTCACCGTTTCAACAATCTCTGGTTCCGTGTCTTGCCTGCCATTTTCAACGGGTGCCTCTTCCAGCGTTTCCCCGGGCTCAATGGGTGCTTCATCGCACACGCCATTGTCCCTGGCATGATGTGCTGCAATGCCTGCGGCCGCTAAAGCAAAAACCAGGACGGCAATACCGAGTAGCCAAATCTTCTTTTTCATTTCAGGAAACCTCCTATTTTTTCTTCTTTCTATTTGTTAAGACGTAAAATGAGCGGGTTTATTACGCCGGTACGTAAACTTTTTTCCGGGTGGAAACCCTTGAATTGTACCAAAGGGTTTGTTACGATGAAATTGGAATTTCCGCTTCCCAGGTATCGGCCCGGTTATCTTCGCTTAAAAGCGCCGGGGGAATTAGCTCAAGATAGACGCAGGACGCCCTGCAGGCATCGGCCGTTTCAGGCAAGTCAGGCTGCCCGGCCGCAAAGGAGATAAATTTCTTATGACATATCCGCAAGTGTTAATTTTTCTGATCCTATTTCTCCTCCTGGTATTTTTTGTCTGGGGGCGCTGGCGTTATGATATTGTGGCCTTGTCCGCCTTATTGGTGGCCACAGTCACAGGACTTGTTCCGGAGGAACAGGTTTTTAGCGGGTTTGGACACCCAGCAGTAATCACAGTGGCTGCCGTGCTTGTGGTCAGCAGGGGCCTTTTAAACTCGGGCATGGTGGATTTTATTGTGCGGCTTATGGCCCGTGTTGGTGAGAATGCCATTTTACAGCTTTCAGCACTGGTCGTTGCCGTAACCCTCTGTTCGGGATTCATGAACAATATCGGTGCCCTGGCCCTTTTTATGCCGGTAGCTATCCGTATGGCCCGAAAAAATCAACGCTCCCCTTCACTATTTCTGATGCCCCTGGCTTTCGGCTCCCTTTTGGGCGGATTAATTACCCTGGTCGGGACCCCTCCAAATATTATCATTTCTTCCTTTAGAGATCATGCCGCCGGCATTGAACCTTTTCGCATGTTTGATTTTGCCCCCGTGGGAGTCGGCGTTGCCCTGGTGGGCACCCTTTTTATTGCCCTGGTGGGGTGGCGGTTTATTCCCCGGCGAAAGGGTCAGCTTTCCCGGGAAGATTTATTTGAAATCGAAGATTACATCACCGAGCTTCGGGTGCCCAATGAGTCGAAATTTACAGGAAAACGGCTGCGGGAACTGGAAAAAGCCATCGAAGGAGATGTGGTTGTGGTCGGCCACGTTCGCGATGATTTAAAACTTCCGGCCCCTTCCCCTTACCGGGTTTTAAAAGCGGGTGACTCGGTGATCGTCAAGGCCAGCGCCGATGAACTCCAGGAACTCCTGGATGCTTCGGGTTTAGAACTGGCTGCTTGCGAGACCGTAAGCGAGGAGGACCTGCGTTCCGAGGAGATCGGCATCATGGAGGCGACGGTTACAACGAATTCGAGCCTGGAAGGCCGGTCGGCCCGTTCGTTGAATTTGCGCTCCCGCTACGGGATTAACCTACTGGGGGTGGCCCGGGAGGGCGGGCGGTTGAAAGCTCGCCCGGACAACATTCGCCTCCGTGCCGGCGATGTGCTTTTGCTCCAGGGAGGAACGGAAACAATGCAAGAGGTACTGCCAGCCATGGGATGCCTGCCCCTGGCAGAAAGGGGTTTAAGGTTGGGCCAGCCCCGGCGGGTGTTTCTGGGCCTGGGTATTTTCGGCACTGCCCTGGCCGCTGCCGCCCTGGGGCTGCTGCCTGTTCAGGTCGCCTTTTCCGGGGCGGCCGTGGTCCTGGTGCTGGCGGGTTTTCTTTCCCTCAGGGAGATTTACGAAAGTATCGACTGGCCCGTGATTATCCTGCTAGGCGCCATGATTCCCGTCAGCCAGGCCCTGGAGACGACCGGCGGGGCCCGAATGATTGCCGACAGCATTTTGTACCTGGCCGGGACCCTGGCCCCCTGGGTGACCCTGACCCTGGTGCTGGTGTTCAGCATGCTGCTTTCCAACGTGGTCAACAACGCAGCGGCAGCCGTGCTCATGGCCCCTATTGCCATCAGTATCGGCGGCGGCATGGGTGCGTCCCTGGACCCCTTCCTGATGAGCGTAGCGGTGGGGGCCTCCTGTGCGTTCCTGACCCCCATCGGTCACCAGTCTAATACCCTGGTCATGGGGCCCGGGGGATATCACTTCGGTGATTACTGGCGCCTTGGCCTTCCCTTGAGCATCATTGTTCTTCTTTCCGCGGTCCCCTTAATTCTTCGGGTCTGGCCCCTGGGGATCTAATTCAAAATCCAACGGAAACATTCGCACGACCTTTTTGCTCAGGTTTAGTAAAAATGATTCATATTTTGCCTGAAGAGGTTAATTTCCTCGGTCCAGCTGGGCTTGAAGCATTTCGTTTACCTTCTGGGGGTTGGCCTTGCCCCGGGTTTCTTTCATGACCTGCCCCACCAGGAAACCCACGGCTTTCTTCTTTCCACTGTGATAATCCTCTACCGATTTTGGGTTGTCGGCGATAACCCGGGCGATAATGTCCGAGAGGGCCTCCTCATCGGAAATCTGGACCAGGCCTTTTTTCTCCACGATGGTCCCGGGTTTTTCCCCGCTTTCAAACATGGCTTCCAGGACCGTTTTCCCCATATTTCGACTGATAACCCCCTCCTGGACCATTTTAAGCAGTTCTCCCAGGTTATCAGGGGTCACGCGGCATTCCATGATTTCCTTGCCGGCCTCATTTAACAGGCCCAGCAGTTCCCCCATGGTCCAGTTGCTGACGGCCTTGGGGTCGTTGAACACCTTTACCGTGTTCTCATAAAAATCGGCCAGTTCCCGGGTGCCGGTTAAAATTTCGGCATCATATTCGGGCAGCCCGTATTCCGATAGGAATCGGGCCAGGCGCACGTCAGGCAGTTCCGGGATATCCCCCTTTATGGTATCCACCCACTCCCTGGCGGTTTCCAGGGGGGGGAGGTTGGGGTCGGGAAAGCACCGGTAATCA
>SKMY01000286.1 GCA_007120815.1 Syntrophomonadaceae bacterium
CTCCTTCCATCAGCAGCTTCCCCCACCACTTCAACCTTGGCCTTGTTTTCCAGTAGAGACCTTAGCCCCTGACGGACGATGGCATGGTCATCAGCCAGAACGACTTTCATAGCTCCCTCTCCCCTCTTATTTAAGCGGAATAGCGATATTAATTTTCGTTCCCTGACCGGGCTTTGATTTTATTCTTAATTTCCCCTGGAGTAGTTCAACCCGCTCCTGCATCCCGGTTAAACCGATATGGTCCAGGGAAAATTGGATCTCTTCCGGCTTGAACCCGATACCGTTATCTTTTATCTCTACGGTAACCCGTTGAGCCTCCTGGATCAGAACAACGTCGACTTTCGCTGCCTGAGCGTGCCGCGCAACGTTGGTTAAAGCTTCCTGGACGCAGCGGAAAAGTGCCGTTTCCAGATCCTGAGAGAGCCTGGTGGAAAAGCCCTCTGCAAAAACCGAGGTATTGATCTTTGTACGGTTGCCGAAGCCCCGGGCCATGCTTTTTACTGCGGCAATCAAGCCCATATCGTCCAGAGCGGGAGGGCGGAGGGAAACGGACTGCCTGCGCACGCGTTCCAGGGTCGTATCCACCAGGTCAACACTTTCCATCAGCTTTTTTTGACACGGGTAACCCTGGGCGGCCAGTTCGTCACCCAACATTTGGATGTCCAGTTTAACAACCGTCAGCGCCTGCCCCACCTCGTCATGGAGCTCCCTGGCCAGCCGGGCCCGGTCCTCTTCTTGCCCCCGCAGTATTCTTTTTGACAGGGTTTCCATCCTGGCATAACTTAACTTAAGCTGCTGCTCGGTAAGCTTCCGCTCGGTAATGTCCTGCAAGCTAACCAGGACCATGGGTTGTTTTCTCACGCTTAACTTGGCCGTGGATACGAAAAAAAACAGGTCTTTCCGTTCCCCTTTAACCTTAAGAGGAAGCTTTACTTCAACCTGCTGCCTGTTTTGCCCCGAGGACAAGGTATCAACTATGATACTTCGAAGCGCACACCGACTGCAGCGCGTGCCTGTTTTATCTTCCAGGCATCTTTCATCGGCATGAATGCAGCCCAGGGCTTCGCCTGTGCATAAACCCAGCAGTTCTTTTGGATTCTTCCCGGTAATTGACCGGGCATAATCGTTTATCTGCCTGATTTTCCTGTTTTCATCCAAGAGAATCATAATAAATGGTGCGTTCTGGTATATCTTCCGCAATTCCTCCTGATGTTCTTCCAGGCTAACATCCTGTAGGAATTCCGTGTTTTCTGGGTATTCAGGTTCTTGGTTCGCCTGACCTTCTGGTAATTCAGACACGGTGTAATAATCGTACTTTTTTTCTTTTATTTTAACCACCCTCTTGATCCATTAATGTCATCGGGTTTTTGATTTTGCACGCTTTGAATAGCAATATTTGGTTGACTTACGAGTTATTTAGACAAATAGCGACGATTTCCCTTCTATGAGCTCCAAGAATTTACTTTTTTTACGCTCTATTTTTTTATCGGCTTGATTTGGCCGGATTGACAGGTTCTTTGGGCTTCCGTATAAAACCAATTTTTGTTTCATAGAATGATATAGTGCAGAAACTGAAACATGGAGGTGTTTATCATTAAGAAAAAAAGAAAAGGGTTTTATATCCGTTATTATTCGATACGAAAAAAAATCGCTCTTCTTACAGCCGCTTTGGTGGTGTTAATTGGAGCCAGTTTTCTCCTTTCTAAAAATGATGCCCTTCCTGCACAGTTGTCTTTTACAGGAAACCGATTGGTGCCCATTTATTACGTGGATACCGCAGAAAAAAAAGTGGCCTTTAGTTTTGATGCCTGTTGGGGGACGACTTATACGCCCACACTTTTAGAAATCCTACGGGAAAACGATATTAAAACTACCTTTTTTCTCACGGGTTACTGGGTAGAAAAACACCCGGACATGGTCAAAAGTATTAGCGCGGAAGGCCATGAAATCGGCAACCACACCTACAGCCACCCGCATCTCAACAACTTAACAGAGGACCAAATAAAGACCGAGCTGGAACGGGTGGGGAAGATGATTTTAGAGCTGATCGGCAAACAGCCTGACCTTTTCCGGCCCCCCTTCGGAGAGTACAGCAACAAGGTAATAAAAACAGCTGAAGCGTGCGGATACCGCACCATCCAGTGGAGCATCGACAGTCTGGATTGGAAGGAGTTTGGTGTGGAGCCCATGGTGAAGCGGGTCACGGATAATTTGCACCCGGGGGCCATTGTGCTTTTCCACAACAACGGAAAGTACACAACAGAAGCTCTGCCGGAGATTATCGCTTACGCCCAAGAACAGGGCTACACCATTGTGCCCATCTCCGAGCTTCTTTACAAAGATAACTACAAAATTGACAGCAACACAGGGGCGCAAACGCCCAAAGAGTAGAAACATAAAACATTAACTGGCCTGCCGGCTGGAAAAAGTAAATCATTCCGTCATTAAATAGACCTCTCCGGTCTATTTTTTTATTGTGATTTGATCAAAGAAAACATCAATGGTATGGCCTGAAGTATAGGTTATTTCTATTTCCCTTTGCTCCCTTTTTTATCTATAATAATTACGGCTTAAAATATGTTTTTCAAATTTTTTAGAGGCGAGGTGCTGCATATCATTATGAAAGAAAAAACAACAATCGTTATCGCAGGTATTA
Organism: Syntrophomonadaceae bacterium; assembly: GCA_007120815.1. Next base: position 2,657 of record SKMY01000286.1, read on the forward strand.
TTATCGGTATTATCACCATTGCCCTTGTTATCTTGGGAAATCCAGCAAATATGGGCTATTGTATCGCCTGTTTTTTACGTGATATTGCCGGCGGTTTAGGCTTACACCGGGCCGGCGTCGTCCAATACTTGAGGCCGGAAATAATGGGCCTGGTTCTGGGTGCATTTGCTACGGCCTTTGTGTTTAAAGAATTCAAGTCCACAGGTGGTTCTGGCGTCATGTTGAGGTTTTTCCTGGGCATGTTTATGATGATGGGCGCCCTGATATTTTTAGGCTGCCCCTGGCGTATGATACTCAGATTGGCTGGCGGGGATCTCAATGCCCTGGTGGCACTGCCGGGTTACATTTTTGGGATATGGGTGGGCGTATTATTCCTTCGGCAAGGCTATACGCTGGGCCCGGCCGCAACCCAACCACGGATAAACGGCTGGATTGGGCCGCTGCTGGCTGTGGGGCTGCTGATTCTCGTCGTCGCCGCCCCGGCTTTCATTTTCTTTAGCGAAGAAGGGCCGGGTTCCATGAGGGCACCGCTGGTTGTTGCCCTGGCTGCCGGACTCCTGGTCGGTATACTGGCCCAACGTACCCGGTTTTGCACCATGGGGGCCTTCCGCGATATCATTATCTTTCGGGACTTTCACCTCTTTTCAGGGATAGCCGCTTTGTTTATTGTTGTCCTCATCGGCAATCTGATAACAGGCTCTTTTTCCCTGGGATTCCTGAATCAGCCGGTGGCGCACACGGACAGCGTTTGGAACTTCCTGGCCATGGGCGTGGTGGGACTGGCAGCCGTTCTTGCGGGCGGTTGTCCATTGCGTCAGTTGATCCTCTCCGGTGAAGGCAACGGAGATGCAACGGCTACGGTCCTGGGTCTGGTTTTCGGTGCTGCCGTGATGCATAATTTCGGTTGGGCCGGCAGCCCGGCAGGTGCCCCTGTAGGCGGACGAATCATGATTATAGTGGTTTGGGTGATCTTGTTGGGTATTGGTTTTGCCATCACACACCAGGCACTGGCTGAGTCCCGTAAAAAAGAACAGCAAGAAAAGGCCGGGCAGAGGGTTGAGCCCACCCGGGCCGGTTAGGGTTTTTTGTTTACCTGCTTTTTTTGCTGAAATAAAAATGATATACTGGGAAAGGAGCATCAATGATGACTTCAAAAACCATAAACTGCTGCGGGCTTTCCTGCCCTGAGCCTGTCATCCAGGCGCGAAGAGCCATGCAAGAAGCCGGGTTAAATGAACTTAAAGTAAAAGTAAACGCCACGGTAGCCCGGGATAATGTGGTACGCACAGCCCGTCAAATGGGCTGGCAGGTTAACGTTGAACCCCAGGGCGATGAATTCGTTCTGACTCTAACCCGCTGAAAAAAGACCCGAAGGCAGCAGTTGAAAGGGACATGCGTTCATGGATTTTCACCAGTTAAGGGTTTTTATTGAAGTAGCCAGGCAGAAGAGTTTTTCCAGGGCTGCAGAGCGTATCTTTTTAACACAGCCTACTGTCAGCGCCCATATCAAGGCCCTGGAAACTGAAATAGGCACGCCCTTGCTGGATCGAAGCCAGCGTGAACTGCAGTTAACCGAAGCGGGAAAAATTCTCTTTCAATATGCTCAAGAATTGTTGGCCATTAAGGAAAAAGCACTATCTTCTATTCAAGCGGAGTACCAGATCATGCAGGGGCACCTGGAAATCGCTGCCAGCAGCGTACCGGGTGCCTATCTTTTGCCGCAGCTGATGCTCTCTTTCCGTCAACAATATCCTGAAGTCACTTTTTCCGTTTTACTTCGGGATACAAAACAAGTGCTGCAGAGCGTAAACGATTATACGTACGACCTGGGCTTTGTTGGTGAGCCGGACCTGAGAGACGGCCTGGAAAAGATCAGGCTTATCGAGGATGAACTCATCCTCATCGCTTCACCGCAGGCAAGCATCCCGGTTAAAATCCCGGCAAGCCCCCCGGAAACCCCTCTGCCGGGTATCGAAATCATATCCTGCGTGGATATGCCCTTTCTAATGCGTGAACCGGGCTCCGCAACGCGTTTGGTGTTTGAAAAAGCCTTAAAAAAGCAACTCCACAAAAAAGTCGACTTTCGTGTGATTGGGTACCTGGAAAGCCAGGAGGGGATTAAGCAAGCGGTTAAAGCTGGTCTTGGCCTTTCAGTCATATCCAAAAAAGCTGTTGAAGAAGAACTATCTGCCGGCACGCTGGCCGGCTATCGTCTACTTGATATAAATATGGAAAGGCACTTTTATTTAATCTATAAAAAGAACCGCATCCTTAACCCTTTGAGTCGGGTCTTTTTAGATCACTGCACGGCTTACTTTAACCCACAAAGGTGATGCAAATGTCCCTCGTGAAGAAAGAAGAACACCTGGTAAGGATCTTAGAAGAAGCGGGCAGCGCGCTTATTGCTTTTTCGGGAGGTGTGGACAGCAGCTACCTGCTTTTTAAAGCAGCCCAGGTTATGGGCAAAGAAAAGGTGCTGGCAGTAACAGCCGCCTCGGAAATCCACCCGTTACAGGAGAAAGAAAATGCAGCCCGTTTCGCCAGGCAATACGGTTTTGAACACCTGGTTATCCAGACGAACGAACTTGCCTGCCCTGTTTTTTCCAGCAACCCTCCGGAGCGCTGCTACTACTGCAAGCAGGCCATGCTTTTAAAGCTGACCGCACTGGCAAAAGAATACGGGTTGAACCGGGTTTGTGACGGGGCCAACTATGACGATACCGGGGATTTTCGCCCGGGTATGAAAGCTGCCCGTGAGCTTAATGTGCTGAGTCCTTTAATGGAGGTAGAACTGACCAAGGATGAGATTCGAAGGCTTTCCCAAAAAGCCGGATTAAACACATGGAACCTGCCCTCGGCAGCTTGCCTCTGCTCCAGGATTCCATATGGTGAAATTATCACAACAGAAAAGTTGAAAATGATCGGGGATGGGGAGCGATTTTTGACTTCCCTGGACATAAACGGTGTTCGGGTTCGCTTTCACGATAAAATAGCACGCATTGAGGTTTTTCCTGAAAGCTTTCAGCAGTTACTGAGACACAAGGAAGCGATCGTCAATCGCTTTAAAGAATTAGGCTTTGCTTACATCACGGTGGACCTGGAAGGTTTTCGCAGCGGCAGCATGAATGACGTTTTAAACGATGAAACAAAGTTTGATACAAATAATGCGTGAGTTGAAAGACAAGGGGGGATGTGTGGTGGGGTTGTATGACATGATTTACGGTAGAGACACCCACTTCCGGGCACCCCTCCGCACAGATTCGTGCGGGGGTAAGAAGGACCGTTCCCTTGTCACCCCCGTGCTAGACCAGTCGGCCTGCAATTTCTGTTACAGCCTTCAGAGCCTGTTCGACCTCAACCTCTGTGTTAAAGTAGCCCAGGCTGAAACGAACAGTGCCCTGGGGAAAGGTCCCAATAGCCCGGTGGGCATTGGGCGCACAGTGCAAACCGGTGCGGCTTAGTATGCCAAAAGCTTGTTCCAGCACAAACCCCATTTCTCCGCTGTCAATCCCATCAACGACAAAAGACACCACAGCTACACTTTTGCTCTCCTCTTCCGGGCCAAAAACTTTTACTCCGGGAATGGCTCTTAACCCACGGCGGAGCAATCCAGCCAGCTTCATTTCATGGTCCCGGATATTGGATACACCCTGCTCTTCCACAAAACACAACCCTTCATAGAGCCCGGCCAGTCCTGGAGCATTCATCGTTCCGGCTTCCAGGTAATCGGGCATGAATTCGGGGTGTTGGTCTTCTTCCGAACGACTCCCGGTACCGCCTTCACGCCACGGCTTTATTTTTACGTCTTTACGGATATACAGCAGACCGACTCCCGGAGGGCCCAGTAAACTTTTATGCCCCGCAAACGCAGCCATGTGAGGCTTAATTTTTTGCAAATCCAGGGGAATTGCCCCGGCTGTCTGAGCGGCATCCAAAAGAAAAACAATGCCTTTTTCCCCGGCAAGTTGGCCAATTTCTTCCACGGGCAATATTTGTCCCGTTACGTTGGAGGCGTGGTTGCAAATAATCATCCGGGTTTCAGGCCGAATGGCTTGAGCAATATCATCCAGTAGAATATCCCCTGAACTGCCGGCCTGAACCATGGTCGAAGTAATCAGGTTACTGCGGCGAAGGGAACCCAGTGGTCGCAAAACGGAATTATGTTCAAAAACAGTGAATATCACATGATCGCCCGGCTCAAGAAAGCCCTTGATGGCCATGTTGAGTGAATCCGTGGTATTCAGGGTAAACACAATCTCTTCCGGCACCGAAGCACCCAGAATAGAGGCCGCCTTTTCCCGGGTGTCGTAAACGACCCGGTCTGCCTGCAGCGAGCGGGTATGGCCGGAACGCCCGGGGTTGGTGCCGCCATAACGCAAGTAGGCTTCAGCAGCCAGGTATACTTTCTCCGGTTTTGGCCAGGAGGTCGCCGCATTATCAAAATAAATTCCCGGTTTATCCATTTTGTTTCCCTCCCCGTTTAAATAAGTAGGCAAGAGGACCGGTGGAAGATTTTTCTTCAATTTCATGAATGCCTTCCATCTCAATAGATTCTTCTACAAAAATCTTCCGGATGGCCTCGGCATCTTGGGGAAGGCAGCGCAAAGACGTCCCGCAGCTGGAGCTGATACTGCGAGGAACCGGAACCATTTTAAACTCCCAAGGAGTCCGGGACAGAACTTTTTCCGCCTTGATCGCCTGGTACGTACTGGGAAAGGTAAAAAAACAGTATACAGTCATTTATATCACATCCTGATGCGTATCAGCTCAACCCGGGCCTAAGAAGTCTATCGGGGGGAAGCAAGGGGACGGTTCTATCGCTTACCCTACGGTCCTTCGCTTCGCTACGGAAGCACTAGAACCGTCCCCTGCTTCCCCGGTCCTTCGCTTCGCTACGGAAGCGCTAGAACCGTCCCCCTGCTTCCCGAACCGTCTTCCTGCTTCCTCAACTTCATATGCTAAGCGTTGAGCAGTAACCCTGATGATGCTATTATAACACAGTATAACACAACATTTTCCCGTACAAAAAAAGAAAATGAACCCGGGACGAAACCATGCCTTCCTCAAACAGGTTTCCTGCCTTGTCTCATTATAACAATCCTCCAGCCAGGTGGAAATACAAATATCCTATACATACAACGGTTATTATTTGATTTATCTATAACACCCTGAAAACACTACCGTTTTGGTCGATAACGTTCCACCAGGGATACCATGGTGCTGTAAATTGAACGGCTGATTTCTTTCGCCCTGGTTTTAACCCGCTCTTCCGATCCGGGGTTGTTGATCAGGTAAAAACCTCCGGCACCGAACGCAACCAGCAGGATAATGCCCAGTACGGTTTGCATCGCCGCAGCCCCCGTTTCTTCAATATCCCCGACAGGGGGCCGGATGGCCGCTTCCTCTTCTTCATCCACGGGGATACCGTAAAAGTACAGTGCAACGACATCTGCAAATAGTTGAACACCGTCCTTGGCCGCGTCCCGGGAGTTTTGATGGCCACCCACTTCCAGCAAAAGCTTAAGGGGCGTTAAGTCCTGGTTGTAGTTGCCCCAGCCTAAGAATACCCCTTTTATCAGGCCGGGATAAACACCGTCGGCCAACCCTTTCAAATCATAGGCGAATTGACGCGTCACAGGAAAAGACGGGCTTTGGCGGCCAACAACGAATTGGACCTGGGTCACCCATTCACCTTCGATTTCCACGGCATAGGCCTCAATAGGCGCGGCATCCCGGTGGACATCAAAAATGACATCGGGATCGTGCTGCAGCAGTTCCAGCACCGTATTTCGGGAACGTCGGTAGGCACCGCGGTCGTGGGGAAGGTGAAGATTTTCTGAGTGAATCACCTGGACATCTTTTTCTTCCAGGGCTTCCTTAAATGCCCGGCCAACCTGGTGGATGCCTCCTTTTCCGTAGATGCTGTGGGTCCCATCGCTGGGGACGTACGATTCGGCATTATGCGTATGGTACAGGGCCACCCGTTTATTCCGCTGTTCAGCAGACACCTGTAACTCTTCTTCAAAAGGATACAAATGGTCATCGGTGTAAGCGCCATGGACATTAAAAAACCGCGGATCTCCCAGGGTATCCCGGGATAATGCATCCCGAGACAATGCCCCCTCAAGCTGTTCCGTCCTGAGGAAGCGGGCGTATGCCGTGTATTCATGGACGCGGTATACCTCATATAGTCTATTATCCGCGTTTAAGTAACGGTCCCCGGGCCTGATCCGGCGTCCCGTAACAGTAATCTCCCGGCCGTCTTCGTCTAACACTTCAAAATAACGTTCTTCGATAATTTCATGCTCGTTGAGTTCTGTAAGCATCTGTTCGATTTGAATAACCGCGGTTCCCGCAGGGCCATAACGCCCTTGTACCTCAACAAGCCCCCATCCCAACAAAGCAAGGGTTAGGGTTAACACCGCAATCGTTTTCCACGCAGAAAACAGCCGGGTTATTTTTTTGAACGCCATGGACAATATCCCCACCTGGCAAATAATTAGACCCGATGCAGTCTTTCTCGTATTTCACCGACTGCCTCAGCCAACAATACAGCTAAAACACCTGAAATCAGCGCCGCCCCAAAAACCCCACCGCTTCCCAAGATGACCTGGACCTCCCTGAAACCCCTTATCAGGTTTTCCCCCCAGGCAATCAAGTCGATAAGCAGCACGCCCAACAATGCGCCGATAAAGGCAGATCGCCGTGAACGCCCTAATGAATAAGCCACAACCGCTGCCACCACTGCCGGAAGGTAAAGCGGGTCGATATCTAAAGCAAATGCCCCCGGTCTTATGGGAAAAAGCCGGTCAATGATCCAGACGACAACGGTAACAGCCGCAATGGTCAGCAGGCTTCTTGTTCTTTCTGCAGCGGTCTCTACGGTAGCCAGCAAATAAACGGCGACCCCCAGAGGAACCAGCATTCCTCCCAGGTTAATGCTCAACCCGGCAGCCAGGGGAATAACCGGCATGCGGGAACCCAGCACGGCCATTAGCAGGATGATCAGCGCCGCTTTGCGGGTCAACCTCATCCGCTCCAGGACCCGTTCCAGTAAACCCAGATAAACCAGGGCCAAAAGAATGATTAATACTGTAACTCCGGTGTACCCGACCTGCATTGATACCATACCTTTCTTAAGGGCTGCGATGATAGTATTTCCATTTTAGAACTGAATATGACCGTTTTTTCACCCATGAATATTTAAAACTGGACGTAACAATTTATTGTTCCGTTTCGCCGCGAAGCAGGGGGACGGTTCTGGGGCTTTCCATCTTTCAAAATAGAAAAAGCCACCTACGTGGCTTTTTAATTGATCTTTAATTTCTAAAAGTTTGTCATTCCGTGCTTAACAAGAGGAGCAGCTTGAACTGGTACAGCTGCCGCAGCTGCTGCCCGCGGAAGCCCCACCGTTTCCGCCGCCGCCGCCTGTCCGGAAAAGAGACATGATACGGCGGGTGTTTTTCTGGCACTTGGGGCAAGGGACTGCTTCCTGATCATTCATGCGACACAGTTTTTCGAACTGGTGCCCGCAGTCGCAGCGAAATTCATAAATGGGCATAGGACATGCCCTCCTTGTATCCTGGAATCTATTTACCTGCCAAACATATCTTTTATTTCAACAAAGCACGTGGAGAGGATGGCTTCAATATCTTCAACTTCTTTGATCACCGGATCCAAAACCAGGTTGTCCACCTGCAGCACCATTACCGCTTCCCCGCCGACTTCCTGTCGACCAACCTGCATGCTGGCAATATTAACGTTATTATCTCCCAGGATGGTTCCCACTTTACCGATGATACCCGGTTTGTCGACGTATTTATTGACCAGCATGTATTTGGAAGGCACCACTTCAATGCGGTAGTCCCCAATTTGCACGATTCGGATATCGCTTCCTTCAAAGACCGTTCCCGCCAGGGTAAATACACCGTCGCCGGTCGTTACATTAACGGTAATCAGGTTGTGGAATATACTGGTGGTTTTGCTCCGGGTCTCTTTAACCTGGATGCCCCGGTTTTTAGCAATAACGGGAGCGTTTACAAAGTTTACGTTACTTTTTAGCATGACCCGCAGGAAACCGATTAAGAGAGCTGTGGTCAACGGTGTAACCGGGTATTCCGAGATTTCTCCACTGTAAATGATTTCGATTTTTTCCACACGGCCGTCGAAGACCTGCATGTAAAAACTCCCCAGGGTTTTCATCAAGGGAATAAAAGGCTCCACTTCTGCCAGAACCTCTTGGGGTATGACAAATACGTTTACGGCCATGTCTACCGGTTCTCCCTTGAGAACATGAATAATTTGGTCCGCCACCTGCACGGCCACATTAACCTGGGCCTCTTGGGTGGAAGCCCCCAGGTGAGGTGTAGTAATGACCTGCTCCAGCCCCAACAGCGGGTTTTCCTTGGGCGGCTCTTCTTCGAATACGTCCAGGGCAGCACCTGCCACTTTACCGCTGACGATGGCATCGAACAAGGCCTTTTCATCCAGCAGCCCGCCGCGAGCACAGTTGATAATGCGAACACCGTCTTTCATTTTTGAGAGCTCATTGGCTCCAACCAGGTAATTTTTAGAAGACGTTTTTGGCGCATGAAAGGTGATAAAATCGGCCTGCTCAAATATTTCATCAATGGTGGCTGAAACCACACCCAGCTTTTCTACACGATCCGTTGAGATATAAGGGTCGTAAGCCATCACATTCATGCCAAAGGCCCGGGCACGCTTGGCTACTTCACTGCCGATACGTCCCAACCCGATAATACCCAGGTTCTTTTTTAATAACTCAACGCCCATAAATTTGCTTCTCTGCCACAATCCTTCTTTCAAAGATGCCGAGGCGTTGGGAACATTGCGGGCCAGCGCCAGCATTAAAGCCATGGTGTGTTCAGCAGCAGAGATGGTATTGCCTTCCGGTGCATTTATCACCAGGATGCCCATTTCCGTGGCTTTATCCACGTCGATATTATCGACGCCAACCCCGGCCCGGCCGATCACTTTCAAATTATGCCCGGCTTCGATAATATCAGCGGTTACCTGGGTGCCGCTTCGTATCATCAGGGCATCATATTCCCCGATGATTTTAATGAGTTCTTCACGGGCCAGCCCCGTTTGAATATCGACCTGGGCAACTTCTCTTAGCATTTGGATCCCTTTTTCAGAGATGGGATCACTAACAAGCACCTTGTGCTTCTTTTTCCCTTCCATCAAATAAACCTCCCGGATGCTGTCTATAAGGCTGTAATCGTCATTTATTAAATATAGCACATCTTCTTTCGTTAGGCAATAATCTGACCGGCCACATCCGGCTTTTTCTCGCAATATTACTGGTATTTTGCAGCTGCCTGTAGAAGTGCGTCAAACAACTCCTGCCCCCCTGTTTGTCCGTCTGCAGCCAGGTTTTCCGGATGCCACTGAACTCCCAGGGCAAAAGGATGCCGGGGAAACTCCAAAGCCTCGATGACACCGTCGGGAGAAAGCGCAGAGATCACAGCACCCCGTCCAGGTTTTTTGACCGCCTGGTGGTGAAAGCTGTTTACTTTTATACGGGGACAACAGCCCAGGGAATGCCATAACAGCGTATCATTCATAATATCAACGGAGTGGAAAGGATGGGCACGGGGCGCTTTTTGAACGTGTTCCAGCAACCCGCTTTTTCCTGCACCGAGATCCTGGTATATGGTCCCGCCTGCTGCAACGTTGAGCACCTGGATCCCCCGACAGATCCCCAGTACCGGAAGATGCCTGTTCAAAGCCCACCCGGCCAGGCGCAGCTCGACAAAATCCCTCTTGGGCGAAATACGCCCGATCCCAGGGACAGGCTCTTCGTTAAACGTGCCGGGATCCAGATCACCTCCGCCGGAAAGTACCAGGGCTCCAATAAGCCCAAACATACCGGCTAAGATCTCTTCATCCCTGGTGACAACAGGTACAGGAATGCCGCCGGCTTTTTCTACCGCTCGAATATAATCCTGTCCCAACTGGAGGATCCCGAGTTCTTCATCATATACACAGGTCACGCCAACAGGTATCATAACACATTCCTCCTGAAAATAAAAAATGAGTTAACCGGAGCCATCCATTTCAGGATGCTAACCCGTAAACTCATTTTTTTAAGATTAATTCCGGTTTGCTGTCGTTTAAAAATCAATTAAACCCAGGCTGATTTTTAAGGCTTCGTTTACCTTGATCATGATCTTATCGTCCAGGTCGGTTATTTTTTGTTGAAGACGTTGTTTGTCAATGGTACGAATCTGTTCCATTAAAATAACAGAATCTTTTTCCAGCCCATACTGTTCGGCGGAAAGTTCCACGTGGGTCGGCAGCTTGGCTTTTTCAATATGAGAGGTTATGGCGGCAATAATAACCGTAGGGCTGTACTTATTCCCCACATTGTTTTGAATAATTAAAACCGGCCTTACGCCCCCTTGCTCGGACCCAACAACCGGGCTCAAATCGGCGTAATAGATAAAGCCCCGCTTGACATCCAGCATGTTAATCACCACTTACCATTTCATGAGCAATTCTATCTGCCTCATTTTCCGCATCAATGGCTTCATTTGCCAGGGCCAAATTAAGCCTGGCCATTTCCATGTACCCTTCCTGCATACGTTCCCGAATCTGCCTTTTTTTCCTTTCCTGCAGGTAAAGTTTCATTGCTTCCCGAATAAATTCGCTGCGGGTTCTTTTTTCCAGCTCAACCACTCCGTCTACTTCACTCAACAAGTTTTGTGGCAAACTGATCATGATTCTTTTCGTTCTCACCAGGAAAGCACCTCCCAGGCAAAAATACACCGATTTCGTCAACATTCTTTATTATCCGTTACTCTTCTGCTTTTATGCATCATGTTATAGCACAAATTCATCGGAAATGATTATATTCCATGATTCCCCGCTCCAACGTTCTGGATTGAAGATAAAACCGGGGAACCCGTTTTCCGGCGCTGCAAAGGACTTCATAATGAATGGTTCCCAGCTGTTCGGCCAGATCATCAACCAGAATGGATTCTCCACCCTGCTCTCCGAATACGACGACTTCATCCCCTTTGTGAACTTGTGGAACCTTCCCGACATCCAGCATAGTCAGGTCCATACATACCCGGCCGGCAACCGGCACTTTTTTCCCTCGTACTAACATGGCTCCACGGTTGGAAAACATCCGGCTGTAACCGTCTCCATAACCAAGGGGAACCGTTGCAATTCGTGTATCTCCCCTGGTAATAAAGGATCTGCCGTAGCTAATCGGCGTTCCGGCGGGTACTTTCTTCAAGAACACGATGCGACTCTTAAAAGACATAACCGGCAGCAGTTTAACAAAGCTCCGCTCAACACCGTTGCCGGGATAACACCCGTATAAACCAATACCGATTCGTACCATATCCAGGTGGGACCGGGGATACTTTAACGCGGCCGCTGTATTAGCAGCGTGTTTAACCTTTATGTCCAGCCCCTTGTCCCGGCAAGCCTTTAAAATCTCCTCAAACCGCTGAAGCTGCTCCAGGGCAAATGATTCATCCTCATGATCATCGGCCGTGGCAAAATGGGTGTAGACACCCTTTAGGGTAATTCCGGGAAGGTTGTAGACGCTTTCCAAAAACCCGATGGCATTCCGGATATTTCGCAAACCCAGCCTTCCCATCCCGGTATCCAGTTTTACATGTACCGGCATTCTCTTCCCCATTCCCAGGGCTTGCTGGGAAAGTGAATAAGCCGACTCCCAGTGGAAAATAGTGGGAAGGAGGTCTAATTCCAACAGGAGTCTGTTTTTCCGGGGATCTGTGTAACCTAGAATTAATATAGGTGCCGCGATGCGATTCTGTCGAAGGTGAGCCCCCTCTTCCAGCGAAGCAACGCCCAGCATTGAAGCCCCTTCCGATAGGGCAACCTCAGACACCGGCAGCGCCCCGTGTCCGTAACCATCGGCTTTTACAACGGCCATAATCTGAACATGGCCCGGCAAAAACTCTCGAAACCGGCGTATATTCCCTGCCAGGCGGTTTACGTCGATCTCAATCCAGGTCGGCCTGCCCAGTTCGTGTTGAATGCCCATGAACCCGTTTCACCCGTCTTTTATGCAAAGCAGGGAGGATGAAAAGCAAGCTTGGCTCGACGCGGGTAAAATAAAGAGTTCAATATTCATCCTATTCCACACCGGGCCGATTTATTCCTGCCCCGTAAGCTGTTTAATAAGATACAATTCTTTCCATATGCTCAGCATCTCAGCGTTCCACGACACGAAATATCCCGTTAATCTTTTTAATGGTGGGAAACCTTTGAATGCGTCCCAGGGCACGATTGAAATATTTTTCCTGGACCGCATGGGTAACCAGCACAATTTCTGCCTGGCCTTTCACACTGCGTTTTTGAATGATCATATCCAGGCTGACGCCCTCATCCCCGAAGGCAGTGGCCAGGCTGGCGAAAACCCCGGGTTGGTCAAATGCCTGGAGCCGCAGATAAAACGCAGATGAAAGATCCTCCATGGAGACCAGGCCTTTGGCCTGAAAGTCCATCTCCATGATCCCATTTTCTACCTGGTGATTGATGTTGCGGGCAACATCGATCAGGTC
>SKMY01000031.1 GCA_007120815.1 Syntrophomonadaceae bacterium
AAAAAAAACAACCCCGTCATAACATACAATAACTCAGCTGACAGGCTGAAGAAACTTGTACCCGCAACCTTTGGGAACAAGATCATTATATTTATTGAAAGGAGTGCTTAAAAATGGGTGGCCCAGCAATTGATCCCGAAACCGGTGAATTCATGCAACCCGGAAGGTGTCCTGGTTCGTCGATTCCGTTTGTAGACTGCATTGTTTCAGAAAAGGTCTTTGATCAGTGTTTTGCAGAAGATGTTATCGTGAGGAGCATTAACATTCCTACAGGACATTGTGAACCCTGTGAAAATGTTGACTTAACTCGAATCGACCGTGTCGAATGTACAATTTTATCGGCAGAATGTGAGGTGGTAGACGTTAGTCAACCCATCGCCGATAATATTCGCATTGTTACGGTACGACAGGATGTGGAAATGCAAGTCAGCTTGATTGATGATACGCCTCCCCCTCCAGCTGTTCCTCCTGTAGTTCTTTGTACGTTTACAGCGTCAATAACCGACTTCTATAACACCTTTCAGCTTTACGTCCCACCGCCAGGGTTGGTGTTTGGCCCTGCAGGAGGCCCATTTGTTTTCTGTGAAGTTGTCAGTTCCACTTGTTTTGGTCTTCCGGAAACGGTTCCTCCCGGCCAACCGGTTAACACGGTTATCTTAACCGCTAAGGTTTGTAAAATCATTGAAGTAACCGCTTTTGTAAAACTGGTGATCCCGAATTTTGGTTATTGCGTACCGAGGCCTTGTATCGCAGCTCCCCAGCAGGAAGAAATTGAATGCCCTCCGATTGGTGAGCTTTTTCCGCCTCAAATGGATAATAATAATTTTTTATAAGGTGCATGTCGTAATAAAAAACCCCGGGGTTTCCCCGGGGGTTTTCTTATGCTTCCCTTTTGAGCCCTAAGAGCCTGGCAGCCCTTCTTTTAAACAGCCGTATCCTATCAAGCGCAGCTTTTTTTGGTAGCAGAGGTGGCCTCTTTTACACCATTTCTCATAAAGCATATCCGTCTCTTTTTTTTCATAGAGCACTTTCCACATCTCATATAACGGGCCTGAGTTTTCTTTGCAAACCAGGCGCCTTACATAGTGGGAGGTCACGTAGGCAACCTTTTTTTCACAACGCTGCAGCGCTTCAAAATACATGGGCTCGACACAGTCATAAACCCCACGGCTTTTTACATCGTCAAAACACTGCTGCCAAAGGCTTCTTTTTATCATGGCACAGAGAAGAAATATGGGTTCATCTCGAACATCCAACTCGTACCGATCACCAAGGCGAATTTCCCCTCCCTCCAACTCCGGTATGGCAGGTTCAAAAAGCAGGGAAACCATACCCAGGTCCGGATGATCCGTCAGCGCTTGTTCCATAGCTTCCAGCCAGCCTTTCTCCGGTACCGCTACATCATCATCCAGGTGCACAAGGAATTCTCCCCGTGCCCTTTCTTTGCCGTACTGTCCGGCCTCCAGGGCTCCCAGGCTTTTCCCCGGGTGCAGCACCCTGACCCTGGGATGGGAAATATGTGAAAGAAAGTCTTGAACATCGTTGTATGGTACCCGGTTGTTTACCAGTAAGATTTCGGCATCTTGCCCCCTTGAGCTTAGAACGGAACTAAAGCACTCCGATAACAGTGCAAACTTGTTAAAACAAGGGATTACGATTGAGTATTTCATGGCGCCCCCCCATCTGTGTTATCTCATAATACAATATGCCTGAATTCAAAATTTGTGAGCCATAACCGGCCTGACAGGGGAGGCAGATAGGAGGAAGTGATTAGGAGAGGCGCTAAAAACTTAACACGAATCCAGCCACCTGCTACTTCTTCCTGTTATCGTGTAAAAAAAGAGAATAGCAGGCCTTTCAGCTCCGCTATCCTCTTTTTCAACCTTAATTTATTTGTAACTGCTCAGGGCTATTTGTAAGAGAAGCTGCGGGGACGGTTCTCTGGCGCTTCCCTACCCGGCAGTTTATTTTACCTGCTTTCAATAAATATCTGGACCATCAGTATGCCCGGAGTTTTTTGCAAAGGCAAGACGCCAATGCCCACCGCATCATACCTGGGATTCAGCATGATCTGTCTGTGGCCCCTTGTGCTGTATTCCAGCTGTAAATGTGCCTGGAATATGGTTCCCGCCTTGGAGAGGTTTTCTCCAACCAGACCATAAGAAATCCCGGCATTGCTAACCATTTTTCCGGCCGAGCCGTACGTTGGAGATGTATGCGAAAAGTAATCGTTTTCGATCATGTCTTTTGCTTTTAGCCGGGCCAGCTGCACCAACTGGGGGTGAATTTGGACAGGCTGAAGATTATTTTTGATGCGAAATTCATTAAGCAGCTCATATGCCCTCGCCTCATTGATAGTCAGCCAGGACGGTGCGGCAGGAACGTGTGGTGCCGGCGCACTTGAATCCGGGGGATTCTGGGGTGTTGTTTGTGCCGGTTGTTCAGGAGAACTCCCACCGGGAACATAGGCATTGCTGTGCCGATCCCGCGTAACTGAGCGATATACAAACCCATCGTTTTGCGAACTCTGCGGCGGCTGGCTGACTGAGTGACCCGGATCCGGCGTGGGTTGCGGAGTAGGAGTAGGGGCCGGAGCAGGAGAAGGGGCGGGAGCAGGAGAAGGGGCGGCAGCACCCTGATCACTGCCGCTCCCACTTCCTAAATTTTGATCAGGAACATAGCCTCTCAAGGGAGTTCGAGAAAGATTCCTTTGATCTTCTACCCGAAATGCTTCAACCGCATGGAAGGGAAATAAAAACATACAAACGGTGAAGGATATCGCCATATAAATCATCCAGTTTTTAACCATTTTACGCCTCCTTATCTCGTGGTTGATATGGTTCAATTATATGAACTTCCAGATAATATAACAAACAACCAATAACTGTATAATTAGGATAAAATCAACCTTCACCTCCAAAAACCCGCTTTATTTGGTTTTCCCTGGATAAATACTGAACGATGCCAAGAATTGTTAATAAACGAACCGGCCAGGAATATACTAAAATAAGGGTACTGCCCGAAATAAAACCCTTCCGGTCTTTAGTTAACTTCATGAAAAGCAGGTGGTTCCATGAATTATTTTAATCAAGATCATATGGGTCTGCCGGTGCTGATTGAGGTGAACAACGACGAAAAACACTATTTCATTCAACAAAAACAGCACATAAACCACTTTGGACTCTTGGATGAATGCTGGAGACAAAATCCCCGTATCGAATATCAAAGGGACCTGACATGTTTTGACGCTATTTCAATCCCACAGCACAGAACCTTGCATGTTTTCGCTTGCGAAAGCGAAAACAAAATCTATCATACCCGAATAGAAAACGGCAACATAGCCCATGAGATGCTGTGCCAGGAAATAGAAAGAAAAATCCTGGGATTGAGCTGCTCATCAAAAGGCGACAACCTGTACCTTATGTGCCTGATAACCAGCGAAGTGCGAAATATGTGGTGGCTGTATCTTTTTTATCTTCTAAGGACTGAACGAGGGTGGCAGGGACCCCTGGTTTTAGATTTTGGGTATGGCAGCCCAAAAGCATGCGGTTATTTAAGGTCGGATTTGCTTAACAATAACTTTGTCATCTACCTGCTCCAGGAGGGAGACACCTGCCGGCCGGTTTACCGATCCCTGGGTCAACAGTCAGAAGAAGCGGGGGCAACCATCTATCTTCAAAAAGAAAAACTAAACGCCTCCTTGCCCTCCGTCCTTGTTGCTTCAGATAATTCATTGCATGCCTCATGGTTTTCTTACAAAGATGATGCCTTATTTCTAAATTACGCGCGAAAAAACCCTTCAGGCCCGTGGGAACCCGGGCTCAATAAAGAAATTCCTTGTCCAACCTCACCATTTATCAGCTTAAGTGAACGAAATGGGTCTCTTTTAATGATTTGGGAAAACAATCAAACGGTTTTTCCTCTTCTTTCAGAAACGAATGGAAAGACATGGAATGCGTTAACACCTAAAACCCTGGACACTGTCCCTAATACCGTTCGCTTTCGCTCTAATTTCACAGCCACGGATAAAAAAATGTTCTACGGCAGTACCATTCACTGCCTGGGGATTCCACCCCATGTTTTTCAGGGGCCCGAGCATATGGTTAAAGAGATAAGAAAAAACCCGGTTTCCCGGGAAGTAAGCCATATTAACGCGCTAACATCTAAAATGATGGCCTACTCGCAGCGCATCCAGAATAACAATCTGCAGCTCAAAAACCTGGTAGAAGAAAAACAAGAAGAAATCAACAGAATGAACACCTTCTTTGATGCAAAAAACGACTATGTCCGCAGACAGGTTGACGTCCATAAGATAGAACTGCAGAACATTCAAAATACCCTGATTAAATCATTAAAGAACTTGCAAGAAAAACTGGAAAAACAAAAAAAAGATTTTTTGACCGGGCAAGAATTAGCACATAAAAAAATTGCCTCTCTGGAAAAAGAAAATACCAGGCTTTCCAAGGCGCTCTCCAGG
>SKMY01000176.1 GCA_007120815.1 Syntrophomonadaceae bacterium
ATATGACCTGAAGTTTGCTCACACCGTAAAGCCGGCTGAGGTGGGTGAAGGAAAAGCCCTTATGCTCAGGGGGATCAATCGTAGTGATGATCTTTTTATGTATGTCAAGAAAGGACTGACGGCTGAAGATGGAATTAAACCCGATACCACCTACATGGCACGTTTTGAAGTCGAGTTTGCCTCCAATGCACCTGCAGGCGCAGTGGGTGTGGGCGGACCACCGGGTGAGGCAGTATGGGTAAAGGTGGGAGTTTCTCCTGAAGAGCCCGTTCCCGTAATAGAAGATCATATGGGTATACCCTACTACGTGCTCAGTGTCGACAAAGGAATGCAAAATGAAGACGGGGAATATGCTCTGCGCGTGGGTGATGTTGCCAAGGAACACTGCGATGATTTTGATGCCTACGAGTTAAAAACCCTTGACAACATGAACAATCCTTTAAAAGTAAACAGCGACAGTGAAGGCAATCTCTGGCTTTTCGTGGGTACAGACTCCGGTTTTGAAGGAAAAACCGTCTTGTATTACACATCTATCCAAGTAAGCCTAGAGCCTGTTGACCAGTTTTTATGCTATATCAAGGAATACGATGAAAAAACAAGGACCCTGGTTTACGATGAGGTTGAGTGGGTATGCCATACAGATACACGTAGAGTATCTGAGTTGAAGTTGGATATTAATATAGATTTTCCAAACGGGTATTATATTTACAATGAAAAAGAGCAATTAAGAAGCCTGGAGGTTTCAAACAAAGTCAAAGTATATCTTGTGAATTTGGAAGATTCAGGAAGGCCTTTGTTGACGGATATGGATGGATTTACTAAACGCTTTGCAGAATATGAAGCCCCGTACCATTTGTCGATTAGCGGTGGCGTTGTTGTGGAGATATCGGAGCAGTATATACCTTAGGTGGGGTGACCTGAGGAAAAAGTGTTGTTATGGATTGATTGAACGAGGTCGCCTGGAAAATTGCTTTCATGGATCGGCAATAAGTTTCAGGTTTGCTGAGCTTAATCAAACAGTACTCTGATATTCCGATGGATCTTGCTGATGCTGCATTAATGCTTTATGCAGAGATAACAGGAATAGGTCACAATGGGGTCAGGTCTTGAAATATAAGAAAAATGAAGAAAAAAAGTGATAATTCAAGACCTGACCCCATTGGACCCCCTCTCCTGCACCAGGAAAATGCAGCGTCCGGGTATGCCGTATGCTGCCATCAGCCAGCTTATCCCGGTCATCGGTAACAGCCCTTACCAGGGGAATCTTATCTCCGTCAGTCATCAGAAAAACCCTTACTCCAGGGCTTTAAATAGCACCATTAAAGAAGTTTTCTTATAGATTATTCTAATGCATTGTTTTATAAGGGGGTGCTAAAAAAATGGGTGTTGAAGAGGTCAAGCGTTTTTTGCAGGAAAAAAACTTTCCGGGCAGTGTGATTGAACACCCACAGAGTACTGCAACAGTAGAACAGGCTGCAGCAACTTTGGGTGTAGAAGAAAAACTGATCGCCAAAACCCTCACATTTGATCTGAAAGACAGGCAGATTATAATTGTTACACGGGGTGATGCCCGGATCGATAATCAAAAGTTTAAAACCAATTTTAATAAAAAGGCGAAGATGCTCAATCCGGCTGAGGTTGAAGAGTTAACCGGTCATCCCGTTGGAGGTGTCTGCCCTTTTGGGCTCAGGCATGCTTTAAAAATTTACCTGGATGTATCGCTCAAAGCGTTTGATTATATCTACCCTGCCGCAGGAGCTGCCAATGCATCGGTTAAAATGACTCCTGAAGAGCTGAAACAAATCTCTGATGGGTCGTGGGTTGATGTTTGCCGGTAATATTAGAGTATCATGAACATTCATCAAGGAGCGTTTCACTTCTTTGTCCTCCTCACTTTTTGTCAATGCTTATCCCTCCATAATTTTGAGGTATAATGAGCATTAACAATACGGGTTAGGGAGAAATTATTGAGTGCAGCTAAAATCTAAGGAGAGAAACACAATGATAAGGCTAGGAGAGGTTCAGGCCCTGGTAGTAATTGAACAAACATCCAAAGGGGTGTATCTGGCAGTAAAGGGTAATAATTCTGGAGATAAGGTGCTACTGCCCGGCAATCAGGTGCCGCCAGGAACTAAAGAAATGGATATCATTGAGGTGTTTGTCTATCGGGATTCGGAAGACAGAATGATAGCTACCACCAAAACACCCAAAATAGTCCTTAATCAAGTAGCGACCCTTAAGGTAAAACAAGTCTTAAATATTGGAGCATTTTTAGATTGGGGTTTACCAAAGGACCTGCTTTTGCCCTTTAAGGAACAGACCACTGAAGTCGTAGAGGGCCAGGAATACATAGTAGGTTTATATATTGATAAAAGCTGCCGGCTGTGCGCTACCATGCGTATCTATGATTTTCTGAGAACCGACTCACCATTTAAGAAGAACGATTGGGTCCGGGGAATTATTTATGATATAAACAGTAACTTGGGAGCACTAATTGCTGTAGATCAGATATATAACGGACTGGTCCCTAAGACAGAACTCTATGGCCGTCATAGAGTAGGTGACATTGTTGAAGCCCGGGTGGCCAGGATAAGGGAAGATGGAAAATTGGATTTAAGCCTAAAGGAAGAAGTGCAGATCCAGATGAACACAGACGCTGTATTCATTCTGGAAAGGCTAAAGCAAGGGGGCGGAGTGCTTCCACTTAACGATAAAAGCTCACCGGAACAAATCAAAAACCAACTGAACATGAGCAAAGGGGCCTTCAAGAAGGCGGTGGGAAGATTGTTGAAAGATAGAAAGATAAAATTTGCCCGAGACGGGATAGAACTCTTGGATGGCGAAAAATGATAATATTGTAGTAGCAGTACCATTTCATATTTTATATCACGGTAGGTGATCATTATACATGTATCGTTTCTTAAATCATCTTTGTTTTTAACTCATTAATTACAGTTTACCCTTGAAGTGCTCTGCCACGTTCTGCAGTAGCTGAAAAGATTTTTCAACGGTTTCCTCTTTATCCTTATTAACCAGGCAGCATCTGGCCGGTGCAAACCAGGACTGCTTAAGAATCTGACGGCGCTCGACCCCGTACTTCTCCATGTAGGTCCAGAGTTCATCCAGCCTGGAAATCATGGAGTTAATATTTTCGATTTCATACTCTTCAGTGAGAGTAGGTGTGATTCCCCAGGATATGATACCGCCGCGCTGCAAAAATTGTTTCATTTCTTCCTGGTAGCGGCTAAAAATATGTCCCCAGGCCAGGGCATCGATAGACAAAACATCTAACTCCATCTCAAGTAAAAAGGACCAGTCGGGGTTGCCACAAAGGTGCACCCCTTTAGGGCCAGGGAATTTTTCCAGAAAAAGACGGTAATCTTCTTTAGCTCTTTCACTGGTATAACCGGAAAAGGCCATAAAAATCATCTCCAGCCCTGGCTCATCCACCCAGACAAAAGCGCCAGGATGCTTTTCCTGCATTTCCCCGTATTGGGCTTGCAACTTCTTGGCAACAAAATCAAAAATGATCTGACGAACCTCTTCATGATAGATCATTGATTTTTTGTTTTCATCGAGTATTTTCAAACCGTAGCTGACCGGTCCAATGCTCTGACCTCGCACATATTTGTAAGAAGAGAGCTCTTTTTCTAAAAAGAGATGGAATACTGCGGAATATTCAGGGGAGAGGCGGAAAAAGGTTTCATCCTCCCAGTGCTGTAACAACGCCTCCATGTCTATATAGAACTTATTCAAAGAAAAATGAATGTCCCGTCTTTCAACATCAATAGTCAGCCCTGGGAAATGCTCTGAAATCTGGGCGTACATATCTTCAAAAAAGTTTACCCGGGGAAGCTGAGGCCAAAAGGGTATATCTACGGACAGGGCAAGCTCTATCGCCCGTTCTACATCGGAATGGGGCAAAATACCCATCGCCGTTGTCTGGCAGTTTCCTTCAAGTTTCATAATAAAAACCCTCCATTACGAATGTTAATAAATGTGATTTATGAACATCAATAACACGCTGCCAATCATAATTATTTTTTTAAAGAGGAAAAATGGACGCCGTGTCAAATATATGTCTTAGCGTACATTGTAGCTCAAAAAAGTTTAGTTTAGCAATGCTTGGCTCCGAAAATTATGTGAAACGAGGGTTTAGGGTGGAACACTTTGTAGATTCCCTGGGGGAAATGTGCCCCATTCCAATTATTAAAGCAGAAAAAAAGTTGAAAACGCTCAAGGCTGGAGAAAAATTGATTCTGGAAACGGATCACAGTTGCTCCATTCAAAGCGTGACGGGTCATTTCGAAAAAAAATACGGCTACACTTGCAACTGTGTTGAGGTAGAGGAAGGGATCTGGCAAATCGAGATCACAAAAAAATGAAATCCATTTTCGGTTTAATAACGGGCTTAACAAAACCCCCGGGCTGGTGAAATCAGAAAATCGATAAA
>SKMY01000183.1 GCA_007120815.1 Syntrophomonadaceae bacterium
TCGACTGGCACGACCGCTCCAAATAATGTTATCCCATACAGTGGCCCCACTTTCAATTGTTTTACAAGGCCAAATACGAATACCCGGTTTGATCGTGGCCTGGGTTTCCACCATGCTTTCACTACCCACCACTGCACCTTCATAAATCTCGGTATCATCTTTTAAAATGACCCCAGAAGCCAGTACGCCGCCGCGAACCGTCACTTTTTTCCCGATATGTACTCCTGACCAGGTTATTCCTTTTTTTATACTGGCCCGTTCAGCCAGGTAATTGTCGGTTCCCAGGCATGAGTACGAGCCAACTTCAACACCATCAGCGATCCGGGTTCCTTTTCCTATAAACACAGGCGCATGAATCCGAGCTCCCCGATGAATATCGGCCTCACTGCTGATCCAAATTCCGTTTTTGTTTTCTACCTGAAGGTCCAGTTTCACTTTTTCATCCAATATATCATAGTGCGCCTGCCGGTATTGTTCGATGGAACCGATATCGCACCAGAAGTTCCGTACAACCTTCCCATACATGGCTTTTTTCTTTTCCATGAGCAAGGGAAATAAATTTTTGCTAAAATCAAAATTTGTTCCTGGCGGAATATAGTCCAAGACTTCCGGTTCCAAAATATATATGCCTGTATTCACCGTATCGCTAAACACTTCTCCCCAGCGGGGTTTCTCCAGGAAGCGCGTAATTCGACCTTCTTCATCCACAACGACGATACCGTATTCCAGTGGATTTTCCTGGGGACTTAAAATAATTGTAGCCAGGGCATTTCTTTCTCGATGATAATCAATCGCCTCGGTCAGGTTAATATCAGTCAGGCAGTCGCCGCTGATCACCAGGAAGGTTTCATCGAGAAAGGATTCTGCATTTTTGACACTTCCAGCTGTTCCTAAGGGTTTTTCTTCCAGGAAATAGTTAAACCTGACACCAAATTCATCCCCCTCTTCAAAGTGCTCCCTGATTTTCTGCGGAAGATATTGAAGTGTAACAGCCAGGTCTCGAATTCCATGTTCAGCCAGCAGCTCAATGATATACTCCATCATCGGCCTTGACATAATTGGTACCATGGGCTTGGGCAGGTCACAGGTTAAGGGACGCAGCCTGGCTCCTTCCCCACCCGCCATGATGACTGCTTTCAAAATTTCATCTCCTTTCCACACTACATTTCCAGATATTATGGTACTGTCGTCATCTTATTAGCTTATTATCCCCCTAAATGCTGCGGTTAAATCATCAAAAAAAGTGGCAAAATAAGCCCGGTTAAAAAGTGATTCGAGGAAGAAATTGCTATCCCTATCTCTTGATAATCCTTCTTGTTTGTTAAGTGAGTTTCCATTAAAATAGAACGTGAGCTTATATCAACCTTATAAATTCAGAAAGGTGCTGTTCTGGCAAGATGGATGTTTTTTCACACGGATTTTGGGGGGGGCTTTTTTTCGGCAAAAACAGGCGCCTTTTGTTTTGGGCCGTTCTTTTCGGTGTCCTGCCCGATGTAATTGCCTTCTCACCGCTGTTGTTCTATGCCTATAACGGCCATTTTGTTTTGGGCAGCCAACCGGATATGTCTATGTACCCACAGACGATATTAACCCTTTACAGCATAACCCACAGCCTGGTCATAGCGATCCCCATTTATTTTTTCATTCGCTTTTTTAACCGGGAGCTTTCTTATGCGTTCCTGGCCTGGCCGCTGCATATTCTTTTTGATATCCCAACCCATACAGCGGATTACTTTCCCACGCCGTTCCTCTATCCTATCAGTAATTTTCACATTTCGGGCATATCATGGAGCCAACCCTATTTTTTCATAGCAAACTACACCGCAATCGTTGCAATTTCGATATTTCTTATTGCGAAAAAACACCGAAATATTAACCTCAAAAATGTTAAGAAATGGCTGTTATTTTCATCTCAAAAAACCCGGGACTAATTCCATAAAAATGCCTGTATGTTTTAACCCTTTTGGGGAAATGTTCATAAGATAGAGCATCAACCAAGGGGGGATTTTCGTGTGCGGTTTTTGTGGAATCTACCTGGAACACGGCAGCGTTAACGAAAATGTCCTGACTGCGATGCGAGAACAGATGCATCATCGCGGTCCGGACGAAGGAAATAATTACATCCAGGGTCCATTAGGAATGGCCTCTCGGAGATTGAAAATAATTGATCTGTATACCGGTCAGCAGCCCATGAGCAATGAAAACAAAGACCTCTGGCTGGTATACAGCGGCGAAATCTACAATTGCCAGTCCCTCCGGAAAGATTTAACAGCCCGCGGGCATCATTTTGCTTCCCGGAGTGATTCCGAAGTCATTTTACATCTATACGAGGAACATGGAACAGAATGCTTGCAATTTCTCCGGGGGATGTTTGCTTTTGTTATTTGGGATGAAAAGCAGCAGGTGCTTTTTGGCGCCCGGGATCGATTTGGCATCAAGCCCTTTTACTACATGGAAAAGACCGGGCTATTTGCTTTTTCCTCGGAAATAAAAGCCCTTGCAGAAATCCCGGACCTCCCTTTTCATGTAGACGAGAGGGCTTTCCTGGATTACTTAACGTTCCAATATGTCCCCGATCCCCGGACCATGTTCTCCGGCATTTACAGGCTTCCGCCCGCCCATTATTTTATTAAATCCCCCGAGCACCCTGTCCGGTTATCCCGGTACTGGCAGATGCGGTTTGCGCCGGCGGAAAAATCCCTATCCTATTTTACTGAAGGCATCAGGGAAAAACTTCGGGAATCCGTAAAGCTTCATTTAAACAGCGATGTTCCCAGGGGGGCCTTTCTCAGCAGTGGGGTAGACTCAGCAATCATAGCTGCCCTGGCCGGTGAAGTAGAGCCCATATCTACTTTCAGCGTCGGTTACGCTGAGAAAGAGTACAGCGAACTGGAGGAAGCCCGGGAAACCGCCGACTACCTGGGAACCGATCACAATGAGTACATCATAACCCCGGAAGAATTTCTAAAGCATCTGCCCGAACTTATTTGGCACTTCGATGAGCCCGTTGCTGACCCGGCAGCCATATCCCTGTTTTTTGTGGCCCGAATGGCTTCCGAAAAAGTAACCGTAGCCCTTTCCGGTGAGGGAGCAGATGAAGTGTTTGGCGGGTACGGCATATACCGGGAACCGGCGGCCCTTTCCCCTGTACACCGGGTGCCCAATCCCCTGCGCAGCTATCTCTTCCAGGTTGGCAAATTGCTTCCCGATCGGACCCCGGGAAAAAGTTACCTCTCCAGGGCTCAACGCCCCCTGGAAGAACGGTTTTTGGGCAATGCCCGAATTTTTGACCCCCGCGAAAAAGAAAAGCTCACCGGACGCCAAAACACCCCTTCTCCTGAACGGTTGACTGCACCTTTTTACCGGCAGGTTGCTCACCTGGACGATGTGGCTCGCATGCAGTATATCGACCTGAATTTCTGGATGCCGGGAGACATTTTAATGAAAGCCGATAAAATGACCATGGCCAACTCCCTGGAACTGAGAGTCCCGTATCTGGATCACCAGCTGTTTGAGTTCGCCGCTACCATTCCTTTAAAATATCGGGTCCGGGGAAAAACAACCAAACTGGCCCTTCGTGAAGCTTTTAAAGACATCCTGCCTTCCCAGGCCGTGAACCGGCCCAAAAAAGGATTCCCTGTACCCACCCGTGAGTGGATGCGGCGGCGGGATTTCCAAAAGCTGTACCTCGAACTTCTAGCCGGCGATGGAGGAAAATACTTTGACAAAGATTATGCCAAACATCTTCTTCAATCCCATGCTGACAAGAAGGCCAATCTTAGCCGGAAGCTCTGGACTATAATGGTCTTCCTGTTGTGGCACGAAACATTTATCGGTCCTGCGCCCAAATCCTCTATGCCCAGGCAAAAAGAAAAAGCCGGTGTATAAACCCAGGAAGCAAGGGGAAGCACGGGGAAGCACGGGGAAGCAGGGAAGCATGGGGACGGTTCTCCTGCTTCCTTTTTTTCCTTCCCAGGGAAGCTTGGGGACGGTTCTGGTGCTTTCCATCTTTCAAGGTATGGGGACACACCTCCAAAAACAGGAATGTCCCCTATGCCTCCGCTTCGCTACGGAAGCAAGAGAACCGTCCCCATGCTTCCTTTTTATCACTCGTCGAGGATCAATTCATCCAGGCTACGCTTGGGAACATGGTGAACCCCATTTGCATCCCGCCAGTACGCCGTATCTTTCCCGGGCGCTAATGATTCGATAACCACTTTTTCAGCGGGTTTTCCCAATGCAATCACCATCAGGATGCTGTACGGTGAGGGGATGTTTAGCTCCCGACGCAATCGCCGGCGGTCCACAGATCCCACCATACATCCACCCAAGCCCCGCTCTACGGCACCCAGTAAAATGGTCTGCGCCGCAATCCCGAGATCACATTCTGCCGACTGGGATATAGCGGTATCCCCAAGAATAATAATATAGGCCGCAGGGCGCTTATTTTTTGGCAAGGGCCGCTGATCCGGCAGCCTGGAACCCATGGTCAGGCAGGGAAAAATACGGCAGTTTTTCTCCGGATCAGCCGAAAGCATATACTTCAGCGGCTGAAGATTGTAAGATGAGGGCGTAAGTCGTGCCAGGGCGATTAGTTCTCTTAAGGTATCTTCTTTCACAATCACTGAACCATCGAACCTTCTATAGCTTCGGTTTCTAATAACAAGTTCTTTAAGCTCTTTAAACAAAACCTATCACTCCATGTTCAGCGAATAACTTTCTTTGTTATCACTACCGGTGATTAATATGACCGGAGCCGTTGCATTTTCAACCACACTTTGGGCCGTATCGCCCAGCAGCAGACGTTCATAAATGGGATAATTCCGTTTACCCATATAAATGTAATCCACCTTGAACTCCTCGGCCAGTTCAAGAATCTTCCTGGCCGGAGAACCACTTCTTATTTCCACTTTTACCGGCAGATCGCCTGCTATATCTTTCGCCAGGTTTTCCAGCTCTTTTTTCTCCCGGCTTTTACCGTCTTCGTGGTGAATATTAACCAGCACCAGCCTGGCATCTTTTTGCCTGGCGCTTCTGGCAGCTTCCAACAAGGCCTCCAGGGAAACCTGGGAACCATCATAAGCAACCATTAACGTAAAGTCGTCTTTTATGCTTACCCGGGCCGGGTCTACCTTCCCTTTTTCCAAAACTCTGGGGGCAAAAAACATGGTCCCGAAAGCGCCCAGGGGAGCAGTTAGCAAGATGGCCACAACAGAAACGGCCAATATTTCTTCGCCATATCCTATCCCCATAGCCAGTGGGATACCTCCGATGGCTGCCTGAACCGTTGCCTTGGCCATAAAAGCAACAACCATAAACATTCTCTCCTGGATTGTAATAAAAGAGCGCCAGGTCGCTGCAAAAATACCCAGACTGCGACCGATCAATAAAGCAATGACAATCACCGCCAACCCTTGGAGACCGGCGCTGTAAATTACACTGATATTCACAGCGGCCCCGATTAAAACAAAAAGAAAGATTTCTCCCACAACCCAAACCTTATCAAGCTCTTTACGAATCTTCCTGGCCGATACAGGTGTCCGCTCCAGAATGTAAAAGCCCATTACCATCACGGATAAAAAAGCAGAATAAGGAATGTACTCCTCTGCGATGACCAGAAGCAAACCCATGCCAAGGGCCACAACAAACTGGTGGATCACATTCTCCACAAGCTTGCTGTGATTAATTACCTTTACCACGACCATACCGGCCAGCAGTCCAGCAAGAATACCCAGGATGATCTGAACCGGAATATCGGTTAGTTGAAGCCAAAGATTTCCTCGGCCGTCTCCAGCCAGCCAGGCTAAAAAAATGCCGAACATGGTAATAGCAACGGCATCGCTGGCTGTCCCCCCTGCCAGTATCAGGTCCGGTATTCCCTTTTTAACACCCCATCCTTCAGCTTTCAATCGCAACATAGAAGGTACAATCACCGCTGGGGAGGCCGCACAAACAATCCAGCCCAAAAGCCCGGAAGTCAGCCAGTCCCAGCCAAAGATATAATATGCGGCCACAGCTACAACAGCGGCCTCGAAAGTTGCCGGCACAAAACTAAGTCGAACAGCCACAGTGCCCTGGGCCAGCAGCTTGTTTTTATCCAGCCCCAGGCCGGCTTTAAACAGTATCACCAGCAAGGCCAGCATCCTGATCTCTGCAGAAAGCTCCATCATGACCTGAGGCAATAGATCAAGCACATATGGCCCAAGGGCAATTCCCGAAATAAGCATGCCAATCAACCTGGGTAACCCCAGCCGGCCAGCCAGTTCCCCGGCCAGAAAGCCAACGGATAAAATGATTAGAACACCCAAAAGCAGATCCATATTACAGCCCAACTTTCTTCATAAGCTCTACAACCCGTCCCCTGGACACCCTCCTCTGGACAGCGCCCCGGGCAGTTCCTCTCTAAAACAACAAAAGCCCCTATTTCTCTCTTTTGAGAAGAAACAGGAGCCATCAGCCCTGGCTGGCAAGGCAGTTACGGGCGAGCCCCATCGCCGTACAAACATCTTGAAGTAAAATCACCTTGAGTCGATCAAATAACAAAGATAGCATATAACAACCCGGGCGGATTGTCAATCAGGTGGAAGGAAAATTGCCACTTTTATCTAACTAGGTTTAGGGGAAAGGTACCTTACAAACCCTAATATTCTGAAAAGGAGTGAGCACCAGTGAAATCTTACCGCGAACACCTCTGGTTTGAAACCAAACATCGCATGGAGTTCATTAACATCACCCGAGAGGTCCAGGACATCATAGACAAAAGCGGGGTTAAAGAAGGGCTTTGCCTGGTCAACGCCATGCACATTACTGCCAGCGTTTTCATCAATGACGACGAAAAAGGCCTCCACGGGGATTTCAAGAAATGGTTGGAAAAGCTGGCACCCCACGAGCCCGTGAACCAGTACGCCCACAATACTTATGAAGACAATGCCGACGCCCACTTGAAGCGGCAGATCATGGGGCGGGAAGTGGTCGTTGCCATTACGGAAGGAAAGCTGGATTTTGGGCCCTGGGAGCAGATCTTTTACGGCGAATTTGACGGGCGGCGGCGGAAACGCGCCCTGGTTAAGGTTATTGGAGAATAAGGGCCACAGCCACCACCAGGGCAACAAGAACAAGGACGACGATTGCTGCCCGGGTCTTTTTCCTTCTGCGGGCAAGATACTCTTTACGGGGAGCTTCTGCAAAATCAGGATCAAAAGGAAACAGCCCGGGGAGATGCCCCGCCTGCAGCCATTCCCTTATGGCCTCGTTGAACACCCAGTCTTCTCTTTTGACGGTGCCTTCCCGGGCCTCTTTACAGAGTTCTTCCCAGGTAAAGGGGCCCATTTTCTGTTTATTCCTCAACACATGCCATTCATCAGACACCCTTGAACCTCCCAAAACAGGAATAACCGAATGTTAATTAACCCATCGAGTCAACTAAGTACGGGGAAATATACTTTAAACACATTTTAGTCAGGTAAGCCGGGGGCTTCAGAAACATCCTGGCTGGTTTCTACCAGCTCCTGGATGATGTTTTCCAGCGCATCCAACGCTTCGCCGTAACCTGCCCAGTTGCCCTGCTGCTGGTATTCCTGAGCCTGCTGGAAGAGGGCCTGGGCCCGCCGGGCCAGTTCGGGAACGGTTCCGGGAACCAGCGGCAGATCGGGAAGCGGCTCAACTTCAGGTGGAACGGGCACGGGCAGGTCTTCATCTTCATCCTCATCCACCGGTTCATCAGGCGTTTCCGGCTCTGGAACACCGGGGACATCCCGAGTGCCAAAAATAGTTACCAGGGCCTCTTCCAGGGTGGGCTCCATAACCACTGTTTCTTCAAAAGCCACGATGACCCGGGCCAGTTCAGGCAGCTGGCTCTGATCCGCCTCCAGAAAAACCGGCTCAACATAAAGAATGGAATCATCTATGGGCAGCACCAGCAGGTTCCCTCGAATAACCCGGGAACCCCTCTGATCCCAGAGGGACAGCTGCTGGGAAATAAGCGTGTTCTGATCAATACGGGTCTCCACCTGCATGGGCCCGAAGATCACCCGCTCCTTGGGAAAGGTATAGACCAGCAGTTCTCCGTAATGTTCCCCGTCACTGCGGCCGGCCATCCAGGCGATCATGTTGTCCCGACGTCCCGGGGTGAAGGGAAGAATCAGAACGAACTCCGGCTCGGACTCTCCGGGAATCTGCAAAATGGTATAGTACGGTTCCATTACCTGGGTCGTCCCGGCATACTTTTCATTGGGTATTTGCCAGAGATCCTCCCGGTTATAAAATACGCCCGGTTCCGTCATGTGGTAGGTGGCGTAAACATGAGCCTGGGTATTAAAGTATACTTCGGGGTAGCGGATGTGTGCAACCAGGTCTTCGGGCATTTCTTCCATGGGCTTGAACAGGTCGGGGAAAATCCCGGCGTACGTTTGCAAGACGACATCGGCCGGATCCACCACGTAAAAATCAACGGATCCGTGATAGGCATCCACCACGACCTTGACCGGATGACGCATGTAGTTGATGCCCCGAAAGGGCTGGGAATAAGGATACCGGTTAGACGTTGTATAGGCGTCGATAATCCAGAATATCCTCCCACCGGAGATGACCACGTACGGATCCTGATCGTATTCTAAAAACGGGGCGATCGCCTGGACCCGCTGGCGGACGCGCCGGTTGAACATAATCCTGCTTTCTGGGGTAATTTCGCCGGAAATTAAAATACGATAATCTGAAAACTTCAGGGCATAAAGCAGGCGGCGGGCTGCATTGCTCAGCTGCACACCACCTGTACCATCGTAATGGGCAAACACATTGGTATCGCCCCGGGGGTAGTTAAATTCCGGTGTCCTGGAATTGGCGATGACAAATCGACTGCTCAATTCCCCGTAGTAGATCTCGGGCCGGGTCAACTCCAACCCTCCTTCGAGCACGGGGGGCAGGTCCCTGACGACAAACTCGGGTAGTCCCTGGGGGGTTACGGTAGCTACGGGGTTCATGGCAATGCCGTACCCGTGGGTATACTGCAGGTGCAGGTTGACCCAGGTTTGAGCCGGGTCGGGCAGCTGGCGCTGCTCCATTTCCCGGGCGGCCAGCATCACCTGGCGGTATTCGCCGTTAATGTAATAGCGGTCCGTATCCACGTCATCAAACTGGTAGTACTGACGTATGCCCTGGAGCTGGTTGTAGGTCTGCCGCAAGGGCCTGTAATCCCAGAGGCGGACATTGTCCAGAGTGCCTTCCGCCCTTTTTAAGTCATCCCAATCCAGGGTCTGGCGGGCGGGATAAGGCTGCGTCTTGACCTGGTCCAGGGCAAAAGCCTGCCTGGTAAACTGGATGTTCCTTTCAATATAAGGCCGTTCAAAGGCCAGCTCATTGGGATCCACCCGGAACTGCTGGACCAGGGCCGGGTATATACTTCCCACTCCGATAGATGCTGCCAGAAGGACGATGATACTGATCACGATCAGGCGCGCCCGCCGTTTAAAGATATTAAAGATAAGCAGCCCCGTGATACCCAGGGCCAGGAAAAAAAGGATCCACAAGGCGGGGAGGTTGGCGTTCAAATCGGTATAACCTGCCCCGGTGACATACCCCCGGGGTGAAAAAAGCAGTTCATACATCTGCAGCCGGTAATCCCAGGCTTTGAGCAAAAAAGCCCCCGCCAGCAGCAATGAGAGGTGCCCCTGCCCCTTGTGGGGCAAAAACATGATCCGTCGACCCACTTGAACGGGCGGGTTGACAAGAAAGTAAAGCCCTCCCACAACCAGAATGGTCATAACAACCATGGTCTGCAAAAACGTATAAAGAGACCGCAGAAAAGGCAGCTGGAAAAGATAAAAAGAGGCATCCATCTGAAAAACCGGCTCAACTACACCGGATTCCACACCCTGGAAAAACTGGCGCACTTCCAGCCAGAGACCGCCGGCATACGACGTAACAACGAAAGAAAGCACCAGGCTGCCCAGGAGAAAGAGCCTCGTTATGTTGCGAGGGGTCAGCATCTTACCCAGGGGGCTGCCGACGATCTTCTCCCGGAGTTCCAGGTTAGGCAGATTCAACAGGGCATCCCGGGTAAACCGCACATTTACAAACAAAAACAAGAAAAAGATCGCCCAGGCTGCCAGCCGTATGGCCCACTGGGACACAAATACCGTTAAGAATACCGGGCTGTAACCCAGGTTTTCAAACCACAGGTAATCGGTGTACAACCCGGAGGCCCAAACTAACAGCAAGATGAACAAGATAACGCCAAGTATAACAACGGTTCTAAGCTTCATAAACAAACCTGGCGGAAACGCCAGGCTATCCCCCTCTCTGTATGAGAAAATAAGGTTTCCGCTTCCCGGTATCGGCTTATCAAATGGAGTTCCCGCTTCGGGGCATCGGCTCCGGTGAGGGAAGTGGAGGTTAATATACGGTAACCAGGTCCTTTATACTCTCCAGGGTTTTTTCTCCGATACCGCTTACCTGGAGCAGGTCTTCAACGGAATGAAAAGGCCCGTTTTTCTGGCGATGGCTGATAATGCTTCGGGCTTTTACCGAACCAATGCCCGGCAAGGTTTCCAGCTCCGATTGGTCGGCGTGGTTGATATTAACCCGTGTATCAAAGGGTAAAACTTGCTGTGAAACAAGCCCGGCATCGTCTCCTTCAGCACGCTCTTTGGGAATAAAGACCTGCTGGCCGTCAATAAGGGGCTGGGCCAGGTTAATCCGTTCCAGGTCTGCACCCTCCAGGCTGCCACCGGCTTTTTCCAGGGCATCGATAACCCGGGCCCCTTCATTAAGCTCATAAACCCCCGGCCGCAGCACGCTTCCTGTGACATGAACGATAATAAAAGAAACCTTTTCACCGGATGGGTTGGGATCCCCTTGTGTTCTCGAACTACTGTATTCCACGGAAGCCTGCCCGACCCCCCAATTAGCTCCGTCCCCCTGGTGTTCTTCTGGTAGAGTAAACCGCAGCACCACACCCAGTAACAGAAGTGCGCCCAGTATCATGACCAGTTTTTGCTCCCTGGGAGTCAGCTTGAACACCATAAACCACCCTTCGTGCTAAATTGAATGTTAATTGTATAAATGCATACGGCTGAAATGAACGATTTGTGCAAACCTGTTCTGTAACCTTCAGTTATCTCTTCGACAACCTTCCTTTAATTCCCTTCCGTTTATCCTTTACCGGACTCAAAATTGCTTAAAAACTAGGTTGCCCCCTTTGAAAACCTGTCATGCGTAAGTTATAATAAATATAAGGGGAAAACAAATATAAGTTGTAACTGCTCAGCCCTTGTTCAGTTCACGCCGCAAAGCAGGGGGACGGTTCTGTCGCTTTCCTATTTTTCAAGGTATGGGGACACACCTCTAAATGCAAGAGGAATGTCCCCTATGTCCTCCGCTCCGCTCTGGAAGCGCCAGAACCGTCCCCGCAGCTTTGCTTACCAGATAGACTTAGGCAGTTACGATAAGATAACAATTATCTGAGTTGGGGGGATGATGTTCGTGGTGGGCAAAACAAATATCAGTTTGCGTCGAATAGCCGTGGCCTTTGCCATTGCCTGGGTCTTGTTTACCCTCTACCCCCGACCAGCCCTGCTGGGATTAAGCCTTTACCGGATTTTCTACCCACCGGTAGACGCTTATTCGGTTGAGCAGCTGGTAGCAGAGCTGCCCGATTTCCAGAAACCCAGCGAGCTGGAGCAAATCATTTTGGCGCGAATCCCTTACCAGTTCGACTGGCAGACCTACAACATGCCCTGGTATTTTCCCCATCCCGCTGAAGCGCTTCAAAAACAAACAGGCGACTGTAAAACACGCCTGATCATCATGGCATCTACCTTTAAAGCGCTGTCTATTCCCTACCAACTGCACACCTCCCCCGTGCATATCTGGATTCACTACGAAGGGAAAGTGGAAAGTAAAATCGAAAATGAAGCGGCCGCCCTTTACATACACGATGGCGAAACCTATCGTTTCCAGCTGCCCCGAATAGACTGGCTGCACGGCTTCGACATGTTTTGGGAGGCTTTCTGGAAAGCCATGCCCCAGGAAAGAAAAATTGCCCTGCTCCTCGGCCTGGGCTATTCCGCGGTGCTTTTCTTTGCTCCTCAAGACCCCGTTAAAAGGAAACATTAAGTACGTTTTACGGGAAGGACTAGATTCCCTTACCGGTAAAAATATCCAGGCCTTATTCCTGAACTTTATAACAAAGTAACCCTCAAGTGAGGGAAACTCGAGACAAGTTCCCGGTAGTGTTTGCCCTGCAAATCAAACCCCTTTCGGTCAAAAGGCTTCAGGGGAATTATTACCAGGTCAGGGGCCTTATGGGAAGCCAGGTAAGCCTTTAACGCCTCCTGAAAGTCCGCTGATGTCAGCAATCCGGCACAGGCAATAGTCCCGCCGAAGTAGCCGCTGGCAGCGGCAACAACGGAAAGCCGGTCCGGTAGCAAACCCATAGCGATAGCCGACTTCCAAAGGGGTTCAGCCAGAACAGATGTCAACAGCAAAGGGTTGTTCGATCGGTTCCCCTTGATCTCGCCGGCCACGGCTTCTATTTCCATTGGTTCCAGGTCCCGGTTCAATACCACCCCTGACCCCTGCCCCGACTCTTTTTCTACATGACGAGAAACTGAATAACAGCCCCTGGTTCCGGCACGCTTTGCGTCTATCAAGGGGTTGGCGGAGTCCTGAATTCGAAAAAATGCCTCGGCGGCAGTTCGTACCGTCACGCCATCGATGCGCTGGATGATGTCTCCCCTTCGAATCCCTGCCTGCCATGCCGGTGTGCCGGGAATAACGCCTTCCACCCGCGCTTCTATCTTTTTCTTCAAGGGAGGCTCCAGGATTACCGGGTGGCTTAACCGGCCTTTGATATTCTCATAAAAATTGTGGATCTGATCCCATAAATCCGAAGTGAACTGGAGGTGTTTCGGTGCCAGGTGTGTAAAACCGGGCAGGAAGACCCGGGTGGTCCTGGCTCCGGTTTTATCCAGGAAATAAAGGGTATCGGCCAGCTCATCCCACCCGGTAACATGGGGCATGGCCACTACACTTCCATGAAAAACGATGCCGCTGGTTCCCAGAGACCTGATCCTCTCCAGGGTCCGGGCCGGTCTCCGGTCACCCATGATAAATTCCCGGTACCGGGCAGAAACGCAGTTTAATGAGATGATCAACTCCAGGGAGTCGCCAAGAACATGGATACGGGAACCTTTTCCACCGATCCGCTGTAACTTTTGAATGCTCGTTTTACTTAAGTTCATTCCATTGGTGGTGACCTGAACAGGCGCCTGGGGATACAACACCCGCAGCTCCTGGAGTATATAAAAAAAACGGGGATGGGTCAGCGGCTCTCCTTCACAAAGCCTGCTGGACGATTCCCCGATAACAATCTTCTTTCCCCCGTCCAGAAAAACAAGCAGTTCCTTTAATAAGGCCTCACCCAGCGGGGGGAATGTATAGGCCCGGCTACCGGGAGGGTTCTGACGGTGACTGCAAAATATACAGCTGGCGTTGCAGGTGGATGTCAGCGGTAAGATGTTATCCTGGGAAATCGCTTCTAGGAAAAGAGGCATCAGAACGTCCTGGTTCAACGGCGTTCACTCCAAAAATATCAATAAGATGGCGGTGAGTAGCTGGTGATGACCATTTCTGGTATTGGACCCCGCCCATCCTTTTTTGAATTGATAGCCCGGACGGCCTGAACGACCTGGATGTGGTAGTCCTGGTATAAGGACTGGATTTCCGGCACGCAGGAGTTGCTGAGCATAACCAGGCAGCCTTTTGCATGAAGCGCCGAAAATACCCGGGCCAGGCGTTGCTGGTCTGCCAGAGAAAAACTATCCCGGGTATAGGCGGTAAAAGAAGCGGTCCGGGTAACCGGTTGATAAGGGGGATCCAGGTAGATAAAATCCCCCGGACCGGCCCCGTCCAGGGCCTCTTCAAAGTCCTGGCAGGTCAGGGATACGCCTTGCAGGGCCTGGGAAACAGCCCTTAAGTTATCCTCGTCCAAAACGGTCGGGTTCTTGATTTTACCAAAAGGGACATTAAAGCAGTCACTGCGGTTTACCCGATAAAGCCCGTTAAAACAGGTTTTGTTCAAAAAAAGGGTTCGGGCGGCCCTTTTTTCCGGAGCCAGTCGAGAAAAATACCTGGGATTGCGATCCCAGTTGCGCACATCGTAGTAGTAATCCCTGCTTTTCTTATGGGTTTCGTGCACCTTTAACTCATCAATTAAAAGATCCAGCCTGTCCCGAATGACGGTGTAAAGGTTGATCAGTTCCGGGTTTAAGTCGTTTAAACAGGCGTTCTTTATCAAACCCTGCCGGTAGATCGCAAAAAAAACCGCTGCCCCTCCGACAAACGGTTCGTAGTAGTGTTCGAACTCCTGGGGGAAAAGCCGGCTGTATGTTTCCAGCAGCTGGCCTTTCCCCCCGGCCCATTTAACAACAGGGTGAGGAAGCGCCCGTTGATGATATTTTTGTGTTTTGGGCTTCAATCCACGCACCTTCTTAAATAATCGCTACTTAACGCGCAACGATATTGACCAGTTTCTGGGGCACTGTAATGGCTTTGACAATTTCTTTGCCTTCCAGGTAGGATTTAACCCGCTCATGCCCCCTGGCTGCTTCAATAAGTTCATTTTCCGAAAGGTCGGCTGCCACCTGGATGTGGCCCCGGACTTTACCATTAATCTGGACCACCACCTCAACTTCTTTAACCTCCAGGGCAGTCGGGTCAAAGGCCGGCCAGCTCAACCGGTGGACACTCTCCCGGTGTCCGCATTGGTGCCAGAGTTCTTCACAAACATGCGGAGCAAAAGGAGCCAGAAGGACAATGACCGTCTCCAGGACATCCACCAGGAAAGCGCGATGTTTTTCTGCCTGGGCCTCCGATGTGTCGTTGAAATAGGCATAAATAGCGTTGACCAGTTCCATGATGGCGCTGATAGCCGTGTTGAAGTTAAATCGCGCTTCTATATCATAAGTTACCTTCTTGATTGCCGCATGCATGGCCCGTCGAAGTTCCAGTTCGGCGGGTCCTAATTCGGGCCTGTTCTCACCGACATTATTGCCGTCGCCCACGGATGACGCCTGGAAAAGTCCGGCGTTTTGCTGAAAGAGCCGCCATACCCGGCGCAAAAA
>SKMY01000026.1 GCA_007120815.1 Syntrophomonadaceae bacterium
GGAAATATCGTAGTCTCCCTGGATGATGTGGGCAAGTCTTTCGGTGAAAATTGTCTCTTTAGCGATGTGAACCTGGAAATCAGGTGGGGAGACCGGATTGCCATCGTGGGGCCCAATGGTGCCGGAAAAAGTACCCTGTTAAAAATAATTACGGGTGAGGGGTCCTGTACCGAAGGCACTGTTCGGCTGGGGCCCAGCGTGCAGACCGCCTATTTCGATCAGGAGCAAAGACACCTGGATCCTGAACTTACCCTTGTCGAGTGTATTATGCAGGCCTCCGGGATGCTGGAAAAAGAGGCCAGAAGTTACCTGGGACGTTTTCTTTTTACAGGGGACGAGGTGTTTAAAAAAATCCGAGACGTGAGTGGAGGCGAAAAAAGTCGCCTGGCTTTGGCCAGAACGGCGTTGACAGAAAGCAATCTTTTAATACTGGATGAACCCACCAACCACCTGGATATTAGCGGTATGGAGAAGCTGGAAGCCACCCTGATCAATTATCCGGGGACCTTGCTCCTGGTATCTCACGATCGCTACTTTGTATCCCGTATTGCCTCCAAAATCATTGAAGTCCGAAAGGGTCGGGTGACGTTATATAAAGAGGGTTATCAACAGTACCTGGAACAAAAAGCCCAGCATGATGAAGCGGCCTCGTCAAAACCTTCACCACGAGACCAGGCCAGGTTTGCCCGAAAGGAACAGCGGGAGAAGGAAAAAGTTGAAAAACAGAGAATGCTGGAAAGAAAAAGAGAACAGCGCCGGGTCAAGCAGCACGTAGATGAGCTGGAGTTTCAAGTCCAGGAGGCCGAGAGGCAGGTCGAGGAATTAGAAAAACAGTTGGCAGACCCGTATGTCTACGATAATTTTGAACAGGCTAGAATGATCATGGAAGAGCTTAACGAAGCCCGGACGAGGGTCAAAGAGTTGTTATACGCCTGGGAAGAAGCGGCCGAAGCCCTGGAGAATATACAGTATTAAAATATAGGCATAATAATGTAGAGAGTCAGGAGATGAATAGATACATTTTACTAGGGAAGGATGGCATGACCTGATGACCATGAAGCGATTGTTTCGTTCACGAACACAGAGCATTATTGGAGGCGTTGCCGGCGGCCTGGCCGAATACTTTGAGGTAGATGTGGTATTGGTTCGCCTGTTATGGGTGCTGGCGGCCTTTGTCGGAGGCGGTGGCGTTTTGGCATATATTATTGCCTGGATTATCATTCCTGAAGAACCACTGGCGGCGCCAACGCAAAAGCCCGGGAAAAAACCTGCCCGGGAACCGTCAGAAGAAACCCCTCACCAGGCCTCATTACTTTCGGAAGACGCAATAAAGGATGGAATTCTTGAAGAAGGACCGGGTCAGGAGGACTTAACGGCCCACGAAGACCCAGGGCAGTTGGATGATGACTATCAAAAAAATGAGGAAGAGCACCGGGCCAGAAGGAGAAGAAATGCGGGACTGCTTTTGATCGGCCTGGGTATTATTTTCCTGGCCAGGCAGGTGCTGCCCGCGTTTTTCTTCCAGTTTTCCTGGCCGCTATTGCTCATTCTTTTAGGCCTCTTTTTCCTGATGCGGGATCGAAGGGAGAAATCATAGTATGAGGATCAGTTCTTTTACTGTGGGTCTATTGCTGGTGTTGATTGGACTTTTCGCCTTGTTGAATAATATCGGCCTGGGAACCGTGGACATAGCCAGGCAGATTTACAAATTTTGGCCGGTTATATTGATCGTAATTGGCATCAGCCTGTTCTGGGATGGGAAGATACCGCGCTGGCTAGCCCTGCTCCTGGTTATTTTTGTCTCTGCAGGGGTCGTCTTCTTGGGTTTGACATCTCCTCAGACCCGTGATTACAGGGGGGGCGTGCGGACAGATGTTTCCGTAAAACGAGCCGCTTATCCTGTGCTGACAGGAGGGGAGCTTAGTGTCCAGTTCGGTGGCGGCCGGTTAACCCTCGGTCCCGCCCGGGACAACTGGTTCGAGGGAAACTTTTCCGGCCCCAAAAGGGTAATACCGTCCCATGGTGTTGAACAGTCACGATTGACTGTTAAACTGCAGCAAAGAGGGAATGTGATTAACATAGGCGGTGGAACGAACCACTGGGATGTCAAGCTTTCCCCAGATATGCCCTGGAATATTTCCCTCGATGCAGGGGCGGTAGATGGAAGGTTAAATTTGCTGGGCATTCCCCTGGAGAGTCTTGGATTGAAGTTTGGGGCGGGAGACATTACCCTGGATCTGGGAGATAACGGGGATGAGGCGGAAGTGGTGATCAGCAGCGGTGCGTCAAATCTCAAGGTTCGGGTTCCTGAGGATGTAGGTTTGCAGATTGAGGTTAAGGGCGCCCTGGCCCGTACAAATATACAGGATCACAATTTCCCCATTATTGACGAGCGGTACACCTCGACTAACTACGAGGAAGCGGAATCGCGCCTGAGAATACGCGTTGATATGGCCGTTGGAAACTTTGAATTGGAGCAGTACGCCAGGTAAAAGATTATCCCTGGCGTGGCTGGTGATTTTGGAGAATGGTTTCTTTTTTTGGAGGATGGTTTTTCTTATGGATAAATTTGAACTTATTGCCACGGCGACATTTGGCCTGGAGGCGGTTGTTGCCGACGAAATCAGGGATCTGGGTTATGAGATTTTAACTATTGAAAACGGGAAGGTTACGTTTAAGGCCCAACTGGAGGCCATCTGCCGGACCAACCTGTGGCTGCGGACGGCGGATCGGGTGCGTTTGAAGGTGGGCGAATTTGCCGCCACCTCTTTCGAAGAGCTTTTTGAAAAAACCCGAATGCTGCCTTGGGCAGAACTCATTCCTTCAGATGCGGCCTTTCCCGTAGAAGGCAAATCTATCAAGTCGGCCCTGTTTAGCGTTTCCGACTGTCAGGCCATTGTAAAAAAGGCCGTAGTAGAAAACATGAAAGAAAAATATCGCATTCAGTGGTTCGAGGAAAAAGGCCCCCTGTTTCGAATAGAAGTTGCCCTGCTCAAAGATGTGGCGACCTTGACGATAGACACAAGTGGAGCAGGGCTTCATAAGCGAGGTTACCGGGAGCACACAGGTCAGGCTCCCTTGCGGGAAAACCTGGCTGCAGCCCTGGTTTTGCTTTCCAGGTGGCGGGCGGATACGGCCCTGATTGATCCCTTCTGCGGCTCGGGCACCATTCCGATCGAAGCAGCGCTTATCGGGCTCAACATGGCGCCAGGATTAAACCGGGGCTTTTCAGCGGAACAGTGGCCCTTTATCCCCGGGCAGCTATGGAAAAAAGCCCGGGAAGAAGCCCGGAACTTAATAAAACCAGGCGACGCATTGGAAATTCGCGGTACGGATATCGATGGCGGGGCTGTTAATCTGGCCAGAAAAAATGCGCGGCTTTCAAATCTGGAGGAGGTCATACACTTTCAGGTTCAACCTCTTTCCGAGCTCCGGTCCAGGCGAAAATACGGGAAGATTATCTGCAACCCCCCTTACGGGGAGCGCCTGGGGGAGGAGGCTGAAATCAGCAAGCTTTACCGAACCATGGGAGAGGTTTTTCACCGCTTGGATTCCTGGTCCTATTATATTCTTACAGCTCACCCCCATTTTGAAAAACACTTCGGACAAAAGGCTTCAAAAAAGAGAAAACTCTATAACGGCAACATTAAAGTGGATTTCTTTCAGTACTTTGGACCCAGCCCACCGCGTCCGAATCGCGGCAAACGGCATCTGTCCCTTTGACCCACCGAGAATGCTAAAGAGACTTCATCAGTAAAGGCATAAAACTTGGGACCGAGATCTTCTCCAGGGAATAAACCTGTTTAATAATTACCTGGCGATGAAGAAAAAGAAATCTGTTATAATAACAATATTATATAAATTCGGTACGGAGGAGCCCTGTTAGCATGTATTTTATTCCACCCGTTGTTGCCTGGGTTCTTGCCCAAGGCATAAAAGTTTTGATTGAAACCCTGCGATTGGGCACGTTTAATCGAAAAAGAATTTTTGGGTCAGGGGGAATGCCCAGTTCCCATGCAGCCGCATCAGTGGCCTTGACAACTTCGCTATGGATTGATTTTGGTATCCACGACCCCCTGGTTGCTGTCACCCTAACCTTTACGCTCATTGTGCTCTATGATGCGGCTGGTGTTCGCTGGGAAACTGGACGGCAGGCACAGATTATCAATAAGATCATTGATGAATTAATGCAGACCAAGCAAATTACCAATGAACGGTTAAAAGAACTTTTGGGCCATACACCGCTGCAAGTCCTGGTAGGTTCCTTGTTAGGTTTTGCTATTGGAGTCATTTTTTAGGGAAAGCTTACAAAGAAAAAGGGACCGGCACTTATATAAGCACAGATCCCCTTCTTTTGTCAAATTTTACCCGATCTATTTGAGGCTGTTACCTACTTGATATAGTATTCCATAACGACTCGTGCTTCCACGCTGA
>SKMY01000155.1 GCA_007120815.1 Syntrophomonadaceae bacterium
AGATGAATGTCACTGGTAAAATCCGCGCTGGCCACCCAAAGCCTGAGAATATCAGCTCCGTACTGTTCAATTATCTCTTCTGGGGCAATCACATTCCCCAGGGACTTAGACATTTTACGCCCTTCACCATCGACAACCCACCCGTGGGATAGAACACTTTTATAGGGTGGTTTTTCCCGTGTCGCCACAGCGGTGAGCAAGGAGGATTGGAACCACCCGCGGAACTGGTCGCTCCCTTCCAGGTATAGATCAGCCGGCCAGGTGAGTTCGTCCCGAACGTCTAACACGGCATCGTGACTCGAGCCGGAATCGAACCAAACGTCCATGATATCTTTTTCTTTGCGGAAGGAATCGCTGCCGCAGTCCTCGCACTTGAACCCGGGAGGTAAAATATTTTTAGCGTCATAAACAAACCAGGCATCAGAGCCTTCGCGGGAAAACAGGTCCTGGACAGCAGAGATGCTGGTTTGATTAATTATTGGAATGCCGCAGTCCAGGCAGTAAAAAATGGGAATCGGAACCCCCCATACCCTTTGACGGGAAATGCACCAGTCCTGCCGATCGGAGATCATGTTACGCATTCGCCCTTCACTCCAGGCAGGAATCCATCTTACATTTTTTACCGCTTGAAGGGCTTCCTTCCTAAACTTTTCAATTGAAGCAAACCACTGTTCTGTGGCACGGAAAATAACTTCTTTTTTACAGCGCCAGCAGTGTGGATACTGGTGTGATATAAAGGAAAGATTAAGCAGCGCATTTTCTCTATCCAGTGCCTTGGTCACCGCCTTGTTTCCTTCCCCAAAACCCAAGCCGGAAAACTCACCGGCTTCCTCTGTAAAATAGCCTTTTTCATTGAGAGGGGCAAATACAGGCAAGTTATACAAAAGGCCGGTTTCATAATCTTCCTGGCCATGCCCGGGCGCCGTATGAACACAGCCGGTTCCCTGATCCATGGACACATAGTCGGCCAACACCAGCTTGGACTCCCGTTCATAAACCGGGTGCCGACAAACGATCCCTTCAATAGCCTTTCCTTTAAAGCTCTGGCATACTTTCCCCGGCTCCATTCCTGTTTCCGCAGCAACATGTTCAACCATTTCTTGCGCCATCAAGTAATATTCCGCTCCACTTTCCACCAGGACATACTCGGCTTCCGGATGTACTGCAATAGCCATATTTGCCGGTATGGTCCAGGGCGTTGTGGTCCAAATGAGCACATATGCCGGCTCGCAATCCCGCCCCCACTTGTTTTGGTTGTCAACGACTGGAAACTTAACATAAATGGACGGCGACTTTTTTTCCATATATTCCACTTCGGCTTCGGCCAGGGCCGTTTCACACTGGGAACACCAGTATACGGGTTTTAGGCCCTTGTAAATAAACCCTTTTTGTGCCATCCGGCCAAAAACCCCCACTTGCCTGGCCTCAAAGAAGGGATCCAGGGTGACATAAGGATTTTCCCAATCTCCAAAAACCCCGAGACGCTTAAACTGCTCCCGCTGCACGTTCAGGTAGTGAAGGGCATAATCCCGGCACATTTTTCTGAACTCTATATCTGATACATTTTTTCGGTCTATTTTTTTAGTCTTTATGACCTGGTGCTCCACGGGTAAACCGTGGGTATCCCAACCCGGAACA
This sequence comes from Syntrophomonadaceae bacterium, assembly GCA_007120815.1. The sequence continues at coordinate 1,639 of SKMY01000155.1, forward strand.
TAAGGTACGTGAAACCCTTTCATAAATTTATATCGATTAATCATGTCTTTAAGAACCTTATTCAGTGCGGTACCCATGTGAATATTGCCGTTTGCATAAGGCGGACCGTCGTGTAAAACAAACCGAGGCGCATCTTTCCTGAGTTCCCCCATCTTCTGAAATACGTTGGCTTTTTCCCACGCCTCCAAAATTAGCGGCTCCTTGCGAGGAAGACCAGCCTTCATGGGAAAATCTGTTTTTGGCAAATTTAAGGTTTTACTGTAATCCATTTTTCCACGGCCTGAGCAAGAAAGCGGCGTTGTTTGGTCGCTCCTCCATCCAGCGTTAATCTTTCAGGCCTAAACCTCCTCCATTTTATAGTTATACCCTGAGTCCTACATTTCATAAAAAAAATCTCGCCTTGAGGGACGAGACTTACCCGCGGTACCACCCTAATTGTTACAGTTTCCATGGTTTCTTGTAACCTCTTATGGCTTTAACGCAGCCTGGATACGTCTGCCTTTAGGGTCTACTAATAACCTTCAAAGCAAAAGCTTCCGGGTGATCTTCACCATGGATGTTTTGCCGGACTTCCACCCTCTCCGGCTCGCTGTAAAAACAACCCCATGCTTACTCTCCCATTCATCGCAAATTATTTATTCAATTATTATACCCCGTTGAAAAACGATTCATCCATTTTAATACAAATCAAGGCCTGGTTTAATCTGAGCCCCCTGCTCTTTGCTGAATATCTTCATCTTCACTTTCCATGTGCAGCCAATCTTCCAATTCCATGGAAGCCAGCTGGGCCTCGATGAATGAACGAAATCTCAATTTGAATATCTGAGCCTGCTTGTATATTTCTTCGTGCTCGGCCAGAATACGGCTGGCTTTATACCTGGCCTCTTCAACAACCCGTTGGGCATCCTTGTCGGCTTCCCTGCGAATTAACTCGGCTTCTTTGCTGGCATTCCGCTTAATATCTTCTGCCGTTTCCTGGGCAACAATTATTGAGTTGTGAAGGGTGGTTTCCAGTTTTTGATATTGGGCCAGTTTTTCCTCAACCTGCTTGACTTTCTCTTCAAGGGATAACTTTTCCTTAATCACTTGCTCTAACTCTTTTGACACTTGTTCCAGGAATTCGTCAACCTCAATCTGTTTGTACCCTCTAAATGATTTCTCAAATTCCTTGTTCTGGATATCAATTGGGGTTATTCTCATCGTTTTCCTCCTTCACTGGAAAAAGCCAGGGCTTTAAATCGGATTCACTTCTTTTTTTAGGTCTTTCGACAGTTTTACAGTTAATTCCTGCCCCTTCGAAAATTTTTCTTAAATTATTCGATGGATCAGGAGATGAATCCGCCCCTTGCGGGTTTTCCCTTGTGAAGAAATCACCTCAATCCGCCCTTTGCCCGTTAAGGAAATTAGGTCGCCAACCATAACCGGGCGGGATGGTTGGCTTACGAACTGATGATTAACCTTTACCTGGCCTCCCTTTATCAAAGGCGCTATTTTGGAACGGGAAAGCCCAAAACCCAGGCCTGCCACAACATCGATTCTCATGGAAGGCACGGTTCCTTTAATTTCTTTAATCCTTGGAGGCGGAAGTTCGCGGTTTAGTTCTTCCAGTTCCAATTGACTAACCTGGACCGGATAGCGGCCAACCGCTTGCATATTTTGCATCACATAGGAGCCCAGATCGGCGTTGAGCAAAATAAAGGCCTTGTCATCCCCGGAGTAAAAGATATCGCCGACCATTTCCCGTTTGATTCCCAGCCCCAATACAGCGCCAAGAAAATCCCTGTGGGAGAGGGTGTTTTCCGGGAACGCCCCCCTCACCACGATGCAGCATACCTGCCGTTGAGGCGATGTTTTGGTTTCCGTGAAGGGTGAAACACAGATTCGAGCCCTTTCAGCCTCCGGAATTCCCCCCCAAAAAGAACATTTTACATCTGGATAATCTCGGGCAATATCCCCGGCAATTTGCTGCTGCCTGGGGTCGGCAAATGGACTGCAAAGCTCAACATGGTCTTCAGCTGCTTTTTTTAGTAAAGACTCAAAATATGCAGCCCATTTTCTATCGGCAGGATTGATATGAACAAAGTCAATGCGGTCATGCATCATGTTTTTCCCCCACAAAGATCCGATTTACAATAAACTCAGCAAAAGGTTGCGAATTATCCTCAATACAAACAAGGCAATAATCGGAGAAAGATCCAGGTAACCGCCTCCCATTCTTACCGGAGGGATAATGCTTCTAAACGGAGCCAGGAACGGTTCTGATACATTTTTAAAAAAGTAGATGATATTCATTAACGTGGGATTCCCGTACGGATTTACAGGGAACCAGCTTAATATGATACGTATGAATATTAAAATGAGAAGAATATCAAAAAAAGCAATAATCATGTCCCGAAGAATAATACCACTCACCCCCTGTTTTCCAAAATAAATGTCCAAAAAGCTATCGACGTGAATAATTTTTTTATTCTTGAAAGTAAGGATCGATACCTGTTATTCGTTCGTCAGGTTTGACTAAACGGGATTTCAAATCCGAACTTACTGAAACGCCCGACGGCGCAAAAACGAAAATATGATTGCTAATTTTCTGGGATGTACCGTTTAAGGCAAAAATAACGCCGCTTAAAAAGTCCACCGTTCGCCTGGCTTCCGTGGCATCCAGGTTTTCCAGGTTTAATACCACGGGCTTTCTGCCTTTTAAATGCCCCGCCGTGTCTTCTACCTCGGAAAAACCGGTCGGTTTACTCACCACTAATTTACAGGTGTCGTCGGGCGGTTTAAATTTAAC
>SKMY01000271.1 GCA_007120815.1 Syntrophomonadaceae bacterium
ATGTTCTCTTCGTTAATCACGCTCATGCAGTGCTTGCTTATTTTTTCACCACAATAAGTCCGGGGCAACATCCCATAAAGTGATGGGTATATGTTGGAAAACAACTGGGGTCGGTCAATTTTCAACAAACCCGTATCCTTATCTAATTCATATTTTACCGTGTCGCTGGGCACCACTTCTATGTATGCATGTACTGTTTCCGGCCAGTCTTTACCCAGAGAAACACCATGCCAGGGATGGGCTTTTGGTTGAAATGGCATGATTGGCTTTTTTTTTCTTGGTGAGTTCATTTTTCTTCACTCCTCCTGTGCATGTACAAACAACGAATTTATGTTTCTTATTATAACACAGTTATGGTAAAATAAGACCATCCCCGATGTTTATTAACATAAAGGAGGCACGCAGTTATGCCTGAAATTACCGTGAAAGCTTTTGCAAAGCTTTATTTTCTTTTCAAAGAGCGGGGATGGGACAATCCCCAAACGTATCGGTTTGAACACCCCATGACAGCTGACAAATTGAGGAAAGAACTGGATATTCCACAAGAAGATGTTGAAGTCGTCTTTATAAACTCTCTCATACGCCCCCTTTCTACAACGCTGCAGGACGGTGACCAGGTGGCCTTTGTTCCACCGGGAATTCCCTCGGTTCACCGTTTCTGGCTTGGTTTTTACGGCGCAAGGGAAGAAGATGCCAGCAGAGAGGCAGGGCATTAATGCAACCGTAATACCCTTTCCATAATGGTTTATAACAAGGTGTATAGGAACCAGATCATCGCGAAAAATTTAGACGGGAAGTACTTGTCCACCCCTGATTTATCTATTAAATAGCCTGGCTTGTTGGGCTGTTACCAGGTGTAATGATAATAAGCTGCTTCTTATGAAGTGGCTTTTTCCCTTTTTGAAAATATGTTAAAATGAAATTACAGAAAATTTCCTGATCGGCAAGGTAAAATTCCTGCGGGAAGAAAATGCCCGGCTGCGGGGAAGCACGGAGAGATGAAGCGACAGGGAAGCACGGGGACGCGGGAAGCACGGGGACGGTTCTCTTGCTTCCTTTCACTGGCATAAAAAGCTGTGTTATGAGTTGTGGTGTTAACTGCCTGGTTATTAAATAAACTAAGGAAGCAAGAGAACCGTCCCCGTGCTTCCCGCGTGCTTCCTTGGCAGACCCGGCTCAGGCAAGATACACACTGTTTTTGAAAGAGCGTCACCCCCTAACCGGGGAGATGCACCCGTACCCGGTTTACCATGCTTTTCAACAACAAGCAGGGAGGGCTTTTGCATGTCATCTGATGTGATTGAGGTTCGTATGCATGGAAGGGGGGGGCAGGGTGTGGTTTCGGCAGCCAACCTGGTTGCAGAGATCGCTTTTCAAAGCGGGTACACGCCTCAATCTTTCCCCTATTTTGGAGCCGAACGTCGGGGCGCTCCCGTTATCGCCTTTGTTCGCTACAGCAAAGAACGCTGTTTGCCCAGGTGCCGTATCTATGAGCCTTTTTGTGTGGTGAGTTTCGACGCGGAGTTGCCCCGGGAACCGGTTCTGTCAGGATTAAAAAAGGAAGGGGTGCTGCTCCTTAACGGTACCGGCACGCTGCTTGGTGCCTGGCTGGAACACAGAGAAAACCGCCGGGTTTTTTCCCTGGATGCCTCACAGATAGCCGTTGAGCTGGGACTGGTGTCCTCTGGTATGCCCCTGGTCAGCATGGCCATGGTTGGGGCGCTGGCCAATGTTTTGTCCCTGGGCGACCCTGATTTGATAAAAGGTGTCCTGCAACGAAAGCTGGCCCGGCATGTATCTGAAAACATCAGAGCCATGCATCGTGGTTACCACGAGGTTAAGGAGGTGCGCCTGGATGCATCGGCCGGATAAATCCTTGGAACTGGATGTGTTGATTTCCAACGGCACGGAACCGACCCTGGTAAACCAAACAGGATTGTGGCGGTTCTTAACGCCTGTGCGGGAAGAAAAACTGGCTCCTTGCAGGCAGAACTGCCCTCTGGGAAGCGGTGTGTCCCGCTGGATAGAAAAAGTGAGGGAGAAGGACTGGGCCGGTGCCTGGGAGATTATGGAGCAATACAACCCCTTTCCAGCATTAACGGGTTACGCCTGTTACCGGTACTGCCAGGATGAATGCAACCGGAGATATTACGATGAAGCCATAGACATTGGAGAAATAGAAAAAGCCATCGGCCTCTGGAAGCTTGAGCAGGGAGAGATGGTAGAACAAGAAAATTTGGAAAAAGAGAAAAGTAAAGCCGTTTACAAAAGCGAGGAAAAAAGCGTCGCCGTAATCGGTTCCGGTCCGGCCGGTTTAAGCGCGGCATATTACTTGAACCGCCTGGGTATCCATGTGAAGGTTTTTGAAAAACTTCCTGCAGCGGGGGGGCTGTTGACAGCAGGTATCCCGCCGGAGAGGCTCCCCAGGGAGATTCTCAGTCAGGAACTAAAGCGATTAGAGCAGCAAGGCATTACCTTTGAAACCGGTGTTGAAGTGGGACAGGATATTTCACTGGATACCTTAAAGGGCAAATTTGACGCGGTATTTTTTGCGGTAGGAGCCCAGGAAAGGCGCTTTCTCGGTGTTCCTGGAGAAACACTGCCCGGTGTTTTTGCTGCCATCGCCTTTCTGCAACGTTTATATCTGGCTGCCGGTAGCGCACCCCGGTTAAACCATAAAAAAGTCCTCGTCTTCGGAGGGGGCAACGCCGCTTTAGATGCGGCCACTGCCGCTGTGGGGCAGGGATCGGAAGAGGTGTGGGTGGTTTACCGGCGCGGTCGAGAAGAAATGCCGGCCCATGAATCGGAAGTCAAAGCGGCAGAGGAAGCGGGCGTGCGATTTTTGTATCACCGGCGTCTGGTCGAAATCATTGGGGAAGGCGCTGTTGAAGGCGTGCGGCTGGTGGAAACCCGGCCATCACGGAGGGGGGAAAGCGTCAGCGACGTGGATGGCTCCGGCCATGACCTTCCCTGTTCAGCTGTTATCCTGGCTGCCGGCAGCGAAAGCGGCCTTAAATCGATGTTCGCCGATGGTCTGAGCCGTTCTGTGCTTTATTACGGCACGCAGCTGCTGCAGGTTTTGGACATACCCGACTTTACAGACCATGAAATGATATGCCTGGCCACCGGAGATGCTGCAACGGGGCCTCAAAATATCGCCCTTGCCATTGCCGGTGGACGGCTGGCGGCCCGCTACCTGGTTGAGCATTTTTTTGGAAAAGAAACGTGGCAGACGGTTTTTCAAAGTGATGAGCCACAGGAAAAAGCAGCCCCTGTTGTCGGCTATGAGCAGATCTCTCCCCATTATTATCCTCTAAGAGGGAAGCAGTCTCAGCCCCAGGATGAAGCAGAACGCTGTTTTAGCTGCGGCCTGTGCAGTCGCTGTGGCCTTTGCTGGTTTTTTTGTCCCGACGTATCCGTGGAAAAAGAGAGCGGGCAGTTTGAATTTTTGCTGGACTACTGCAAAGGGTGCGGAATCTGCGCTGCGGAGTGCCCGGCAGGAGTACTGGAGATGAAGGCGTTGAAACACCATACGACTGCAAGGGGTGCGGAATCTGCGCTGCGGAGTACCCGGCAGGAGTATTGGAGATGATGGAAATGAAGGAGTTGAAAACCATGAAAATGCTGTTGAGCGGTAACCAGGCGGCCGCCCGCGCAGTTAAACTGGCCCGGGTCCAGGTGGTATCGGCCTATCCCATTACACCCCAGACTTCTTTGATTGAGAACCTGGCCCAGATGTGGGCTGAAGGGGACTTTGATGGGGATTTTGTTGGGGTGGAGTCGGAGTATTCCGCCCTGTCTTACCTGATCGGTGCAGCTAGTGCTGGTGCCAGGTCTTTTACCGCTTCTTCTTCTCACGGATTGGCCTATATGCACGAAGTGCTTCACTGGGTTTCGGGGGCCCGCCTCCCACTGGTTCTGGTTAATGTTAACCGGACCATTGGTGCCCCCTGGTGTCTGGAGCCGGACCAGGGAGACAGCCTTTCCCAACGAGATACGGGTTGGATTCAGCTCTACTGCGCCAGTGTGCAGGAAATTCTTGACACAGTACTGGTGGCTTTCTATTTAGCCGAACAGACAAGAGTACCCTGCATGGTTAGTTATGATGGGTTTTCGCTCTCCCATACCCATGAACCCGTTGATGTGCCGGATCAGGAAACAGTAGACGGTTTTCTGCCGCCGCGGCCTGAGGTGCCCGTATTGCCGGCTTCCAATGGGGCAAACCTGCACAATGTGGTGACCTCCCAGGTGATGAATGCGGTGGGTAAAAGTCTACACCGGGCCATGAAAACCGTTCCACGGTTAATCAAGGTGTTGGAGAAGGATTTTCTAAGCAGGTTCGGCAGGCCATTTACGGTGCTGGAAAGTGACGCACTGGATCATGCAAACACGGTAATTATCACATCAGGGTCTGTGGCACAAACC
>SKMY01000214.1 GCA_007120815.1 Syntrophomonadaceae bacterium
AACATTTTTTAAGAGCAAAACTTATTTTATCATGTTATCAGAGCTGAGTCAAGTTGTTTCGACTATTTTTTTTATTTGTTTTGCTCTTTCTTGCCGGTTAGTTAAATCGGCGTCACGAGTAGTAAATATAGCATGGTTTTGTTCATGTTACAATGCTTGTATATAGCCTTATGATACAATTAATCAGATAAATACTAGTATTAAGTTTCTATATCTACTTATTTCTTAATATTACTCATGAATCTGAAAATATATCTCTTTTATCCGTGCTTTTCCGTTATTTTTAGGGAAATACCCTTTCCAGGCTAATTCCCCCGGTATCAAGGTTAATGACCGTGTCGGGAACATCGCCTGGATAAATGGTGTCAGCTAAAGGAACTGTCGTATGCACCTCAACCTCCTGCCGGAAGAAAGGGATGATGATCCGGACTTCCGTTACTACATCCAGGTATAACTTGTGTCGAACCTGGTTGATCCCGGCACTTTCAAAGGAATCAACTAGAACTGTATTCACCCTACCTGCCGGTACAAATCTGACAGGGATTTTAGGCCCGTAGGTTGCAATTAAGTAATTATCAAAAATCTCTCCCAGGGGCACATGAAAGGGTCTGTTACTGATCTCCAATAGAGCATTCTGGGTCGCTACGGTGGTTTTCGCCATAATAGCGTTTATCTCCATTGAGTTTAGTTGAGCCATCACAATGCGCCCATTCTCATCCTGTTCAATTTGCACAAGATCTTTATAGAATATACCGCTAGATATATTTTCTAAAATAGCGCGGTTAACGGCATCAGTCGCTATAATATCCGCTCGTAACTCGGCAACAGATATAATGGCCGGCCTAAGACGGCTCTCCAGCAAAACAAACCCCTCGATAAATAAAAATAACACCAGGCACAAAGCAATAAAGGGGATTAATCCCTTTCTTCCTGGTTGCCATTGTTTATAAATACGTCGTATACGGTACATGAAAAAACCTCCCCACTAATATTTATGTGGGATGAGGCTTTTTATCTCTTATTTCAAAATCAACATCGAAAAAAACGTGCAGACAAGGCTTAGCCCTGTTTCAGAAAAGCGATTTTTACAAACTTCCGTTTGCCAACTTGTAAAAGTAAATCGTCTGTCACCTTTATTTCCGCTTCTATGTTTAAAACCTTTTCACTGTTCACCTTCACTCCGCCCTGTTTGATTAATCGCCTCGCTTCACTATTGCTGGAAGCAAGGCCTGTCAAGGTTAACAGCCTCCAAACAATGATCTGCTCATTTTTTAAATCCGGAGCCAATGTTACCTGGGGAACATTTGACGGAATGAGATTCTGCTGAAAAACATGAACAAAGTTATTTTCTGCTAATCTGGCTTTTTCATCTCCATGATATAAGGAAACGACTTCCCTGGCCAACTTCATCTTAGCGTCCCTGGGATGGCAAGTTTCTGAAGCTAAATCAGACTCCACCTCGGACAGCTCTCCCTGGCTTAACCTGGTCGTTAACCTGAAGTAATCCATCATGAGTTCATCGGGTATAGACATGATTTTTCCGTAGATCTCTTCCGGCGGCTCATGAATGCCGATATAGTTTCCAAGACTTTTACTCATCTTTTGCTTGCCGTCAATCCCTATCAAAACAGGTGTCATCAAAGCCACCTGGGGTTCATAACCGTACTCTCTTTGCAAGTGCCTGCCCATCAACAGGTTAAATTTTTGTTCCGTTGCACCAAACTCTACATCCGCTTGTAATACCACTGAGTCATACCCCTGCATAAGGGGATAAAAAAATTCATGTACGCCAATCGCCTGTCCTTCGCGATAGCGTTTAGAAAAATCTTCTCTTTCCAACATCCGGGCCACCGTATATTTCCCAGCCAGTTCAATCACTGAAGCGAAGTCCATTTTGCCTAACCAGGCGCTGTTATAAACAACCTCTGTTTTTTCCGGATCCAGAATTTTAAAGAGCTGTTCCTGATACGTTAATGAGTTGGCCATTACTTCTTCTTCTGTAAGCTGTTTGCGGGTTTCTGATCGGCCCGTTGGATCTCCGATTCGCCCCGTGAAATCCCCTAAAATAATGGTTACCTGGTGGCCGAGCTTCTGAAAATCATTTATTTTGTGAAGCACTACGGCATGACCCAGATGCAGGTCGGGTGCAGAAGGGTCAAACCCGAGCTTACACCGGAGCGGTTTATTACGTGCAATGCTCTTTTTCAACTTGTCTAATAGCTCTTCTTCAGAAATAATTTCTTCTGTATTTCGCTTAATCACATCCAACTGTTCTTCAGCCTTCAAAGGATTTACCTCCGTCTTGGTCATTTATTAAAAAAATAGTATTTCTCGCGAAAATTATACAGTAATAACAATATTTAAGCAACAATTTGCTTAGTTATTCGTTTATTCTATTATAGGGCAGATTTTTCAGATTCCACAATTGTGGTATAATACTTTAGATAAGGAGGGAATGGAATGGTAGAAAAATCAAAAATTAACACTCCAAAAAAACAAAATAAAAAGCCTTCCGGGTCAACTCGCAAAGTTAAAAACAGCGTTTCAAACACGGTATCCAGGCAGTCAAATAACAGCAAGAACTATAAAAAGAAGAAACAAAAACCTCTGATTAAGCTCCTTAAAATAGCCATCTTGCTTCTCGTGTTCTCCGTCATCATTGTAGGAGCGGGAGCCCTTAGTATTGTGTATTCTTATGTAAAAGATACACCTGAATTTAATCCAGGAAATTTGCGCCCCGCCGTAACCTCTTATATTTTTGATCGTAATGGTGTTGAACTGGCCGGATTATATGACGAGCAAAACCGAATTGAAGTGCCCCTTGAGGCCATTCCCGAACATGTAATTAATGCGTTCATTGCCATTGAAGATGAGAGATTTTACGAACATTACGGTGTCGACCCAACGGCTATAGCCCGCGCATTTGTTATTAACCTGCGACAAGGGGATTGGACAGAACAAGGCGGCAGCACAATTACACAGCAGCTTATCAAAAATGCATTTCTAACACCTGAAAAAACCTTTCGAAGAAAAGTTCAAGAGGCATGGCTGTCATTAAAAATGGAAAGGCAGTTTTCTAAAAGTGAAATTCTGGAAATATACTTAAATCAAATATATTTTGCCCACGGTGCTTATGGAATTGAAGCCGCTGCCATCGTTTATTTCAATAAAAGCGTCAGTGAGTTAACCATTGCCGAAGCAGCGATGTTGGCTGGCATTCCCCGTTCACCCAACTATTATTCGCCCTACAAAAACCCGGAGATCGCCAGGCAAAGGCAGTCCCTGGTATTAAGTAAAATGCACGAACTCGGTTATATCTCCAATGCAGAACTTCAAAATGCCAGAAACACGGAACTTTACTTTGCTGAACCGCCTTCAAGGGAATATCCCTATCCCTATTTTGTTGATTATGTACTCCATCATGAACTGATTAAGATATTAAGGGATATGCCTGAGTATGACACCCGTGAAGAGGCGTACGAAGTGATTTATAATGCTGGATTGCGAGTATACACAACCCTGGATACTGAAGCACAGCTACTTGTCGAAGATATCTTGAATAATGAGGAACTTTACCCACAGCGCACCATTCGTGTTGATATGGAGAAAATGAAAAGGCTGTTGGCAGAAAGCAGTTACACAAGCTATCCAGAAGAAGTGATTACGGAAGATGGTGTTCCACAGCCTCAATCAGCTGCCGTGGTTTCAAATCCTGTTACTGGAGAAGTCCTGGCTCTTGTCGGGGGCAGGGAATACAGCAAGTACAACCAGGATTTACGTTTTATCAGCCGTCGCCAACCGGGCTCAGCCATTAAGCCTATCGTTGCGTACGCCCCTGCCATGGAAGAAGGTTTAATTTCCCCGGGCTCTGTTATTGATGACTCCCCCTTTGCAAGGGGCAGCTGGGGGCCGGAAAACTTTGACAGGCGATTCCGAGGTCTGGTAACGGTTCGAGAGTCCCTGGTTCGTTCGTTAAATGTTCCTGCAGTAAAAACCCTTGCCCAGGTTACCCCTGAGGTGGGTCTGGCATATGCAGAAAGAATGGGGTTGTCAACGATTCATGCTGACGACTATAACCTGTCAACAGCCATCGGTGGAATGACCTTTGGTGTCACTGCATTTGACATGGCACAGTCCTTTGGTGTACTGGCCAATCAGGGAATAAAAACAAGCATGCACACGGTAAAAAGGATAGAAGACCCCTCGGGTCACGTTATTTACGAATACCGTAACGAGCCTGATGATGTGTTGTCTCCTCAAACGGCCTATTTGATAAACGATGTTTTAAAAGATGTCGTTCGGAGCGGTACTGCCGCCAGACTTCGGGTAGGCCGCCCGGTAGCAGCCAAGACTGGAACAACCAGCGATAACCGTGATGCTTACCTGGTTGCTTACACACCAGACCTGGTTGTATCATTTTGGA
>SKMY01000076.1 GCA_007120815.1 Syntrophomonadaceae bacterium
GTTTGCCATGCTCTTTTTGAGGTCTGACGTTAGATGCTTTTTGGTTTCTTTCTTTTCTTTCCTTTTTCGAGGTGTTACGGGCCTATGGACCCATGGTTTTTGGGTTTGATTTCCGAGAGGCTACACCATTGCATATTATCTATGTATGCTTCTATAACTATAGCGTGAAAAGAGACCAAAAGATTAGTGACTCATATGTTAGATGTTGTTGAAAGCTCGGTCTGGCCTGAGTTTTCACTTGAGGCACACCTGTTATACGCTGGATTTTTCTAAATAGTCACTACATCGTTCGTTTAAGGTTGTATCATTAACAACTGTGGCTTTATTTAGTACATTGTCCTCAAATCTTCAATTGCCACTTTCTTACGCTTTAGTGCTATAAATCATTCTTTATTCAGAAAGATCTCTCGACCCAGTAATTCATCCGTACTAACCTCCAGCGCATCAGCCATTTTAACCAGTGTTTCAACACTTGGATTCCTGAGATCACTCTCGTATTTGCAGGCTGCTGAATAGGTGATGCCAATATTTTTAGCGAAATCCGTTCGTTTGATACCTTTTTTCTTTCTATATTCTCTCAAGTGTTTTCCTATCAAAACCACTTTCACTCCTCCCTATTTGTTCTTGCTCCTATTTCTATGTAAATATTGCAATTAAAAATTAATCCTCAAATACGCATTCTCCTTGATTCTAACATAAGTTCGTTTAAAATAACACATCTAGTGACAGTTTTTAACCAGGAATATTCTGATCATAAAATAGATCCTGTAGTGTTTCTTTAAGTTTAGCACTGGTAGGATCTTTCATAGCTGAGTATTCTTTTCAGTAAAACAAGGTAGCCATGCTCCGCATGCCTCCGTCTTAGTCGCTCGTTAACCCATAGGGCACAAGTCGGTGTCTGCCTGATCCGGGTCAAGCCCAATCCCAGGTCTTTCCTTTCCAGATCATCAAGCCACCTCCGCTCTCTCCATAGGCTTCCCATTATTCAATAGCTATCGCTGGCCGTGGGAAAGTCGCCCACCGCCAGCTCACAGCTGTCAGACTTGTCGAAGTATAAAAGGCACAGCCGTGCAAATTCCACAAGCTCCACAAGCACCGCTGCAAGGCTAATCTTAGCGCTGTAGCCAATGCCACCCATCTGGAGGATCCAACCGGACCACTGGCCAAAAATCTAGGCTGCTGGCATGCTCGAAATGCGAATTAAGTGAATTGTAACATCCTAGTCAATTTATGCAGTCTGGATATACTTTGCATTACGCAGCTACTTGACTGCCATTAAATTTAGAGGTCTTCCAAAGACAGAACTCGTATAATTACTAAAGCACTGTCAAAAACTATATTAACTTATAAAAATTCTAAATTATCTTGGTTTACAAGTTTGATTGTTTTCGAATAGGATAATAAAAAATAGGTTGATAATTCTGAAATTGCAAATAAACAGGTATCATCGTTAGATATTGTGATAATGGTTTTATTTTAAAGCATTTAAGTGAAATTGAATAAAGCAATGAATTAAAAATATCCATTTAAGGTTGATTAAAGCTTGTAAGAGGGCTGTTTGATGAGGAGGATAAAAATGATTTTGATACTTATCATCGTAGCAGTTATTTTGTTTTGGATTTTTAATTATTCACAAAGTACTACCGGGATATTTAAGTCGAACCTCGATGTGTTTTTTAGAGCAATTCGTTCAGGAGTTAGTATATCCGATGCTGAAATGAAGATGATATTAAGGCGCTACCCCAAAGAAAATAGATCTGATTGGTGGAATAGTAGCCAATCAAAGGTAAATGATATCTATAAAGAATCTCCTGATTTTCAAGAGCCGGGCGCTTCAACTAAAAAGTTTGTCTATGCGATATTTTGCAATGAAAAAGGAACTCCTCCAACTGAACGGCTCAAAAAAAAGTATATTTGGGAAATTGAATTAATTTATAAAAAAATGGAAAGAGAAAATCTGGTTTGGGTATCGAAGATACCTAAAATTAGAAGCCTCTTAGAAAGCAACAGAAATGCATTTCCGATAGTTATCTCTGAAGTACTCAGCGATCAAGTAGGCCTTGAAACTTATGCTGACGAAGTTCAAAAATTGAATCTCTCTCAATCTAATAAATTTATGAAAGCAATTAAAGCGTGGCAATTAGTATCTACAAGAGATTTCGTGGAAAAAATGGGATACATAAAGAGCAATGGAGATTATCTTTTTTCCGATTATTTCTTTAGGACTTTAAGTATCTCTCTTCTTGAAGAAGAAGAAATGTTAAAAAATTATACCAACTTGTAGAACACTATAATAAAGCAATAAGCGCGAAAGGAGAAAAGACTATTTTTGAAGAAGTAAGCCGCGACTTGGTGCGGGAGATTTGCGGAAGCCTAAAGAAAAGAACTATAGTAAAGCAGATTGTACCACATATTTCGGATGTGTTATATTCAGAGCTTTGTTATTGATGTTCACAAATTGCTTATTTGTTTGGCGATTTTAGGACTGCCCAAAAGTTTGAATCTCTTTTTGGGGATTAAAGTTGGTATGCAATATTCACAGAAGAGATAATTCCACGGAGTTTTGGTGACAAATAAAACCTGTGGAGAAATAACATAAAATACTATGAGACATCTAGGAAGCCTTGCTCCGATTCAGGCCAAAAAAACGCGGTCCTTTCTTTTTTCGGATCAGCCGACTCAGCTCGTTCTGCAGACCACCCGAGAAGCCACCGAGCCGTCTCCCAAACAAATAGGCATGTTTTTATTTCACTGTGCAGCTGTTCAATATCCGTAAGCTCCATAGGAGATAATTCAATGTGTGGTTGTTTTTTCCTCTTAAGCATTTTTCCAATGTTTTCGGGTGGTGTTTTCTTCATTTTTATAGAAGGAGAACCAATGGTTGGTTTGATTATGATAGCGATTGCTTTGATTGTTGTTTTTTGCGGGAACACAAAATGGTATCAAAACGGAGAGTAATTCAATGATTCGCTGCTTTCTTAATGTGATTCTCCATATTATTACTATTTCGATCTTTTCAGCTAAGTATTTCGATTTGAAAAGGCCATTGTATCGGTGAAAACGGTCACCATATCGAACTGACTAGACCGCTCATCTCGTACTACCAAGCCAATAAGTAAAGCCTGTTTTGAAACTAACTGAAAGTCTACCACCTCTAACTGCTGGAACTGTTAAATGACTTAGTGTTTGCCCGAGGGGAAGGAACTTTTAAAATGAGTAAATTTCATATTGCTAAAAACCTTAAAAAATGAACAATTTTTTTCAAAATCAAAAAGGGATTCACCCCTGCTCTGTCGAAGTATATAAGTGCAAACCAACACACTTCACAGAGAAAGGAATGAACCCTCACTGTGTATATTCGACAACAAATCATGTTATCCTTCGAAGAAATTGAAATTTTTTATGGTTCCAGTAAATTGGAATTGATTTTGTCAGAAGTAGATCTGACGGAAATCATGCCTCTTTTAGGGGTAGACCCCTATCGAACTGGACCGAAAGGCTACAGTCGGCAGGCAATGCTGTATGCCCTCATGGCTCGGATCGTTGAACAGATTCCTACGATCAAAGGACTTTGTGACCGATTGAAACAAGAACCTCGTTTTCGGTATATCTGTGGTTTTGATCCCTTTCAATCGCCACCTTCCGAAGCAACTTTCTCTCGGTTCGCCACCGAATTGGAAAAAACCGATGCCATGGATCGTCTTTTTCTTCAGTTAAGGGACCAGGCTCGAAAGCAGGGACTCATCCTGGAAGAAGCCGTTGCGCTTGACTCAACCCATGTGGCCGCTTTCGAAAAAGCGGTGCCTCGTTCAAAGTGCAAGAAGGAAGACCGTCAGCCCAGTTGGTCCGTTAAGACAAACTCCGAAGGCAACCAGTTTTACTGGTTTGGTTGGAAGGTTCATATCGTCTGCGATGCCTTTTCGGGACTGCCGGTTGAAATCAAAACAACAGCCGCCCATCAACATGATTCAGTGGTAGCCATTGAGTTGTTGGAACAATTGCCGTATCAACCGTTGGTTTATACACTGGATAAAGGCTATGACTCTGTAGAGATTTATGACTATATTGTGAATGAACAGGATGGTTTCGCCATTATTCCCTACAACCATCGTTCTGCCAAAACACCTCCAGAGGGAATGACAGACAAACTGGCTCCGATGTGTTCCGGTGGCTATGCCCTTACGTACTGGGGACGCGATGGTGACAGACTTAAGTTTCGATGTCCTCATGTGATGGGAGATTGTCATTGTCCACATGGAACTGCCTGGTGTTCGTCTTCTAATTATGGGTACACCCAGAAGGTGAAGTTTCGAGAACAGCCACGATTGTTTCCAGGTATTGCTCGAACTTCCAAGAAGTTTAAAGAACTATCCAAACTCAGAAGCAGCGTGGAGCGCTGCAATCATCGATTAAAGAATCA
>SKMY01000079.1 GCA_007120815.1 Syntrophomonadaceae bacterium
TGCTCCCCGGGCAAAGTGCTTCTCATTGAATCGATTCTCCAAGAAAGGTACATCAATGGCAGACAGCTTTTTCTTGGGATGGATCAGGGCCGCTGCAACAACCAGGCCGGTAACCGGGTCGGAAGCGTAAAGGGCTTTTGCAAGAAGGGAGTCCCTGGGAATTCCATGATAAGGGTTATGAGATTCAACCGCGTTAACGATTTCATCGGCAAACCCAAGTTTCCTGAGCATCTCGGCCCCTACCTTGCTGTGTTCAGCAGGAGAGTCAGCTGTTTTATCGTAGTCGATGTCATGGAGCAGCCCGGCCAGGGACCAGGTGGTCGTATTCTCATTAAAACGTTCAGCAAGACGACCCATCACTGCTTCAACAGCCAGCATGTGTTTAACCAGGTTTTTATTCTTCACTTGTTTTTTTACCAGAATTACAGCTTCCTGCCTGTCCATACCCAAAACACTCCTTTGGAAAATCTTGGCGTATCAAGTTATTTTTCTCTTATTATACTTATTATAACCCACCTGCTGGTAAAATAAAAGATAACTTCTCAGCCCTTTTATTGTTCCGCTCACTCCGCGAAGCAGGGGGACAGTTCTCAAAGGGTTCCATCCCCGCAGCTTCGCTTACAAATTGCCCCTGGCAGTTACAATAAAAGAGAGTAAGGGGTACCCACTTACTCTCTTTTAATTATCTGTATTTATTTTCCTTCCACAGCTTTATAGAAGAGCACTATTAGAAGAAGAGCGGGGCAAAGACAAGGGCCACGATGCTCATTAACTTGATCAAGATGTTTATGGAAGGTCCTGATGTATCCTTAAAGGGGTCACCAACGGTGTCACCGACAACAGCAGCCTTGTGGGCTTCACTTCCCTTGCCGCCCAACTGACCGGTCTCAATCCACTTCTTGGCGTTATCCCAGGCACCGCCCGCGTTGGCCATAAATATCGCCATGAGCACCCCGGTAACCAGGGCTCCAGCCAGCAGCCCGCCCAAGGCTTCTTTGCCCAGAAAGGGAATCATACCTACGACGATAGGAACAACCACTGCAGTAACGCCGGGAACAATCATTTTCTTTAAAGCCGCTGCCGTGCTGATGTCTACGCACTTGGCATATTCAGGCTTGGCTTTGCCTTCAAGGAGTCCCGGTATTTCACGGAATTGGCGCCTTATTTCTTCAATCAGCTCAAAAGCAGCGTCGCCCACCGCTTCCATGGTCTTGGATGTGGCGAAGAAAATAACCACCCCGCCGATGAACAGCCCGACTATTACATTGGCTTCCGTAATGTTAATCATGTCGATGTTTGCCGCCTGGGTGTAGGCCGTAAACAGGGCAAGGGCTGTCAGTGCTGCAGAGCCAATAGCAAAACCTTTGCCGATAGCTGCTGTGGTATTGCCGACAGAGTCCAGCTCATCGGTAATTTCACGAACCTCGGGATCCAGTTCAGACATTTCGGCAATACCGCCGGCATTGTCAGCAACCGGACCATATGCATCGATGGAAACCGTGGTGCCCACGGTAGAAAGCATACCTACTGCAGCAATAGCGATGCCATAAACATCGGCTGCAAAGTAGGCAACAATAATCGCGGCAATAATGGTTAACAGGGGAAAGGTGGTGCTTTTCATTCCCAGGGCGATACCGCTGATGATGTTGGTTGCCGAGCCTGTTTGAGAGGACTTGGCCAGTTCCTGGGTTGGTTTAAAGTGGTAGGATGTATAGTAATCCGTGAGCTTTCCTATAACCACACCTGCAAGTAGACCGGCAATAATGGCGATAAAGGGGCCTACTTGACCTAGAAGAGCGGTCGAAAGGAAGTAAGCACCTACGAGCACGATGACCGCCGCTACCAGGGTCGAGCGTTCCAGTGCAGCGCCCAGTCGAACACCTTCACCGGCGCGAACAAAGAAAAAGCCAATAACTGAAGCAATAATCCCGATGGACGCCACCAGCAGGGGCAGAATAACCCAACCAATTTCACCGGTCTGGTTAAAAATAATGACCCCTACAGTCATAGTAGCAATCATGGAGCCCACATACGATTCAAAAAGGTCTGCTCCCATCCCGGCAACATCGCCCACGTTGTCGCCAACGTTATCTGCGATAACACCGGCGTTTCTTGGGTCGTCTTCTGGGATACCGGCTTCTACTTTACCCACCAGGTCGGCCCCCACATCAGCCGCCTTGGTGTAAATGCCGCCGCCTACCCGGGCAAACAGCGCAATGGAGCTGGCACCCAGTGCATAGCCGTTAACGATAGTCGGTTCTCTAAATATTAAATAAAGTATACTAACCCCCAACAAACCGATGCCGGCCACCATCATTCCCATGACCGAACCACTGGAAAAGGCCACTTTTAGAGCTTCGTTGATTCCCTTGCGAGCCATGTTGGCCGTACGAACATTGGCCAGGGTGGCGACTTTCATGCCTGCATAGCCCGCTGTTCCGGAAAAGACGGCCCCAACGATGAAGCAAATGGCAGTACTCCAACTAATTAAAATTCCAATTACAAAAAATAAAATCACTGCAAAAACACCCAGTGTTTTGTACTCCCGGTTCATAAATGCCATCGCACCTTCATGAATGGCATCGGCAATTTCCTTCATGCGATCAGTACCGGGGTCAACTTTGCTGACTTTCACCCACAAAATAATCGCGAAGATAATACCTATAATACCTGCAATAGGCACCAAAAACGTAACGTCTCCCACACTAGATTCCTCCTTAACTTAACGATTCTAACACCTGCATTAAAAATGAACCTTGACCTGCCACGCAACACACCGAAGATTTAAGACAATAAAAATAATGTGAAACAGCCAGCAGTCCGACAAATTGAACGTGTCTTTTTACCCCCTTCCTTTTAAAATAATGTAATATTAAGGCCTGAATATCCAAGTTTACTCAATAAATAAGGGGAAGCCATTAAAATGACAACCCCTTCAATTTATCTTGCCAGTATTGTTAAAACAATGGCTAATAACATGAATCCAATAGCCAAGCCGGTTGTTAGCTTGCTCAGCAAATCATCCATGCCTTTCTTTTTACCAAACAGGCTCTGCGCCCCTCCGGCAATAGCGCCGGAAAGCCCTGCACTTCTTCCGGACTGCAGTAACACCGTGGAAATTAAAGCCAAGCAGATGACCACATAAATCACGATAACAGCCATTCTCACGGGGCCTACACCTTCTTTCTGGAAAATCTCTTCCAAACACCATCGTTATTTTATCATAAGAAATTCATGCTGGCAACAGTCATTATCGTAGAATGTCATTATCGTAGAACCGTACGCCCGGGATAAAAAGCGGTTTTGCCCAGTGATTCCTCAATGCGAAGCAGCCGATTGTATTTGGCCACTCTATCGGAGCGAGCCGGTGCTCCGGTCTTAACAAAGCCGGCGTTAACCGCCACGGCCAGGTCGGCCAGGGCGGCGTCTTCTGTTTCGCCCGAACGGTGGGAAACGACGCAGCTGTAACCCCTGGATACGGCCAACTGGATGGTCTGCAGCGTTTCAGAAACCGTGCCGATCTGGTTCATTTTAATCAGTATGGCGTTGGCTACTTCTTCTTCAATCCCTCGTGCCAGGCGTTGATAATTCGTTACAAAAATATCATCGCCCACCAACATCACCTGGTCGCCCAAGGCCTTGGTCATTTCTCTCCAGCCATCCCAATCATCCTCTGATAGACCGTCTTCAATAGAAACAATCGGGTATTTTTTCTGGAGGTTTTTATAGTACTCGATCATGCTGGGGCCGGAAAGCTCCAGACCTTCACCTCGGAGGTGATACTTTTCCCCTTCCAGTAATTCTGTAGCGGCCACATCCAACGCCAACAGCACATCACTTCCGGGTTCATAACCGGCTTTTTCGATGGCCCGAACAATGATTTCCAGGGAGTCCTCGGTAGATGTCAGGTTGGGTGCAAACCCCCCTTCATCACCGACAGCGGTATTCAAGTCCATTTCTTTGAGTACTTTTTTTAATTGATGATAAACTTCAACCCCAATACGAAGCGCTTCGCGAAAATTTTTAGCACCCACGGGCATAATCATGAACTCCTGAACGTCCACGTTGTTGTCCGCATGCACGCCGCCGTTAAGGATATTCATCATGGGCACAGGTAAACTGCAGGCATTCACGCCGCCAAGGTAGCGGAAAAGGGGCAAACCCATGGCATTGGCAGCTGCTCGCGCTGTGGCCAAAGAAACGGCCAGCATCGCATTGGCACCCAGGCGGCTTTTGTTTTCAGTGCCGTCGAGTTCCAGCATAATCCGGTCAATTTCGCCCTGGTCCATGGCATCTTTACCTTTCAAAGCCGGTGCTATTTTTTCCCTAATATTCTGGAGTGCGCTCAGCACCCCTTTTCCCAGGTAACGCTTTTTATCCTTGTCACGCAGCTCAACGGCTTCAAATGAACCGGTTGATGCGCCTGAGGGCACGGAAGCCCTGCCGATT
This sequence comes from Syntrophomonadaceae bacterium, assembly GCA_007120815.1. The sequence goes on from SKMY01000079.1 coordinate 4,450, forward strand.
GAACCACAGTCCAGGATAATATCCACTTCTACCGTGGGATTTCCCCGGGAGTCGAGGACTTCTCGAGGATGAAACGCTCTAATGTGCGTCGTCATTATTCCAGGTCACCTCTTTTGACAGCCGCAGAGCGGCTGCTAGTTTTGCAGGTTTTTTTATCGATAAGCGATTCCCCCGTCATGGTTTCGGGAACAGGCAGATTCATGAGTTCGAGTATTGTGGGGGCAACATCCGCCAGTATTCCCTTGGGGCGAAGCGCACAGTCTGTATTCAAGGAGACCAGGATAAATGGCACCTCGCTATTGGTATGGGCCGTGTGAGGTGAACCATCGGCGGCTTTCATTTTTTCAGCATTTCCATGGTCTGCAGTAATTAAAGCGATGCCGCCTTTTTTTAAGGTGACATCGATCAACCTGCTGATACCCCGATCAACGGCCTCAACAGCTTCAATAGCCGCCTCCCCTTTTCCTGTGTGACCCACCATATCGGCGTTGGCATAATTTAAAACCACCAGGTTGAACCGTCCGCTGCCCAGGTGTTTTTCGGCTTCGACAGTCACCTCGGGAGCACTCATCTCGGGTTTCAGGTCATAGGTGGCCACCTTGGGAGAGGGGATCAACACCCGTTCCTCGCCGGGAAAGATGGTTTCATTGCCACCGCTGAAAAAGTAGGTGACATGGGCATATTTTTCCGTTTCGGCAATACGCAGCTGGGAGAGCCCCGCCCCGGCAACCACCTCTCCCAGGGTATCGTTAAGATATGTAGGTGGAAAAGCCACCGGTACATTGAGTTGGGGGTCGTATTCCGTTAAACAAACGAACATGGGAAAGGGCGGGGTTAGCCCCCGGGGAAAAACATGAAAGTCCCTGTCCACAAAAGCATGACTGATCTGCCGGGCCCGATCAGAGCGGAAATTAAAAAAGATAACGGCATCCTTTTCCTGAATTTTAGCGAGGGGCTCCCCTTCGGAACCGGTTATCACGGTAGGGGAAACGAATTCATCGGTTTCCCCCCGGGCATAAGCTGCTTCCAGCGCCTCACGGCTGCTGCCCGCCCGGTATCCTTCGCTGTAAACATAGGCACGGTATGCTTTTTCAGTCCGTTCCCAACGTTTATCCCGATCCATGGCATAGTAACGGCCGGAAAGTGTAGCAACCGCACCACATTTTTCTTGTTCGAGCTTATTTTCCAGCTTCTTTATGTACTCCATGGCACTGGCCGGTGGCGTATCCCGCCCGTCCAGTATGGCATGAACATACACGGGTTTAATTTTTCTTAATGCTGCCATATCCAGCAGGGCAAATAAATGGGCATCCAGACTGTGGACTCCTCCATCGGAGAGCAAGCCCATTAAATGAAGGGCTGAATTATTTCGGGCTACATGCTCCATGGCCTGGGTTAAGGATTCATTATGAAAAAAACTTCCTTTTTCAATTACTTTATTGATCCGGACCAGTTCCTGGTAGACAATGCGCCCCGCACCCAGGTTAAGGTGCCCCACTTCGGAATTACCCATCTGGTTTTGCGGTAGTCCCACGGCTTCTCCGCTGGCTTCCAGTCGGGCATACGGGAAGCGCCTGGACAGGTTATCAACCGTCGGTGTGTGTGCCAGGAAAATGGCGTTCCCATCGGTTTCTTCACCGAGTCCCCAACCATCCATAATAACGAGTAAAACCAGGGGATTTGCCTCTTCAGTCAACTCAACCTCTCCTCTCCTGATAAACAGCCTTAATCAATTCAGCGAAGCTGCTTGCTTTCAGGCTGCTGCCGCCAACCAGGGCGCCGTCAACAGAAGGCCTGGATGTAAAATCAGTAATATTATCGGCATTTACACTGCCACCATAGAGAACCCGGACCTTTTCTGGCACGTCCTGACCCCACTGTGCCAAGAGTGTAGCGCGAATCACACCTGCAGCCGTTACAGCATCATCGCCTCCTGCAGGCCGGCCGGTGCCAATAGCCCAAACGGGCTCATAAGCCACAATCAGGCGGCCCGGCATATCGTTGTTTTGGGGATTCAAACCCTCAACAGCTTTTTTTACTTGCATTGAAAGAACAGATTCTGTTTGGCCTGCTTTTCGCTGTTCCAGGCTTTCTCCCACGCATAATATAGGGCTTAACCCGAAGGCAAATGCCGATTTAATCTTTTTACTGACAATCTCATCATCTTCACCAAAATGAGTGCGCCGTTCGGAATGCCCGATTATGACATAGCGAACGCCCACTTCCCTGAGCATCAGGGGAGAAATTTCACCGGTATACGCCCCTTCTTTTTCCCAGTGCATGTTTTGAGCTCCCAGGACTAATGGTGTTCTTTGAATTTGCCTGGACAGGGAAGCCAGGGCTACAAAGGGCGCACAAATGATGGTTTCAATGCCGCTTACATCGCCTACTTCCTCTGGAAAACGTTGAACAAATTCCTCGGCTTCGCTCAAGGTCTTGTACATCTTCCAGTTAGCAATAATTGCAGGTTGTCTCATACCTTCCCGATTTTCCTCCTTGCACTGGATTTTAAGGAATTTATATTTTTGCATCCTGGGCCTTTTTAATGGCCTCGAGACCTGGAAGCGGTTTTCCTTCCCAGAAGTCCAGGACCGCCCCACCCCCCGTAGAAAGGTGAGTCATTTGGCTGGCCAGGCCGAGCTTCTCCAGAGCAGCCACAATATCACCGCCTCCAACGATGGTTTCCGCGTTTGCCTCTGCCAGAGATCGGGCTATCTGCTCGGTACCTCTGTTGAAAGGAGGAAATTCGTATGCCCCCAGGGGGCCGTTCCACAAGACCATTTTAGCGCCCTTGATAATGTCTTGAAACCGTTTAACCGTTTCAGGCCCAATATCCACTGCGCTCCAACCCTCGGGTATGTCCTTTAACCCAACTACCCTGGAAGGCGCATGGGCCTCAAGGGTTTCCACGATAACCACGTCTACAGGCAGCATGATTTCTGCCCGCTTTCCCCGGGCATCTTGAAGAAGCCCGGAAGCCACGTCGATTTTATCCGGTTCGTAGAGAGAATCTCCCAGGGAGTATCCTTGGGCCTTTAGAAAGGTATTGGCCATAGCACCTCCCAGCAGCAAGTGATCCACCTGCTCTAAAAAGTGTCGAATAACACCGATCTTATCCGCAACTTTTCTTCCTCCCAAAATAGCAACCAGGGGCCGGGACGGGTTTTTTTTGCTTCGGTTCAGGTAACTCATTTCCCGCTCCATCAGCAACCCGGCTACCGCAGGCAGGTAAGCGGCGATGCCGCTGTTAGAAGCATGTGCACGGTGCACGGTGCCAAAGGCATCGTTAACAAACAGGTCCACCATACGGGCCATGGATGCGGCAAATTCAGGGTCATTCTTTTCCTCGCCCGGGTCAAACCGGACATTTTCAAGGACGAGGACCGAACCGGGGGAAAGGCGGTTAACTTCTTGTTCCACGTGCTCTCCTGTAATCTGGTCCACCTTCCCTACGTTTTGATCAAGCAGCTCTGAAAGCCGTCGGGCAACGGGATCCATACGCAAGGAATCGACCACTTTCCCTTTAGGGCGGCCCAGATGAGAGGCGACAACAATGCGAGCCCCGGAATCTATCAGGTAGCGAAGGGTTGGAAGGGCAGCCAGAATTTTGGAATCATCCATCACGCGGCCGTTACTAAGGGGAACATTGAAGTCCACCCGGATAAATACGCGCTTACCTTTCACATCGATATCTTTCAAGGTTAGCCTGGACAAAATCTGATACACCCCAATCATTTTATATAGACGTACAAACACTATTTTTTAGTTTTTTCAGCTCTGCAAGTTATAACAGGGGATAAAAACTTCTTTTATCAGACGACATGCCGGTGTTTAAGACTACAAACCGCGGCTGGCCATATAAACAGCCAGGTCTAGAACTCTTTGGGAATACCCCCACTCATTGTCGTACCAGGCAATCACTTTCACCAGGCAGTCTTCTACTATCATGGTGGAGAGGGCATCTATCACCGCAGAAAAGCTGTTCTGCCGGTAATCAATTGAAACCAGCGGCTCATAGGATATGTCCAGGTAGCCCTTGAGTTCATTATCGGCGGCTTGCTGAAACAAGGTGTTTACGTCTTCCCCGGTTACGGGCCGTTCCAGTTCTGCAACCAGGTCCACCATGGAAACGGTAAAAGTCGGCACTCGAACGGCCATCCCGTTAATCTTTCCCTGCAGCTCGGGTAAGACCAGCCCCACATTACGAGCCGCACCTGTTGACGTGGGAATCATGGAAACACCGGCAGCCCGGGCCCTTCGAAAATCTTTGTGGGAAATGTCCAGCAGTTCCTGATCATTTGTATAGGAATGGACGGTGGTCATCAGGCCTTTTTTCAGGCCGAGTTTTTCGTGCAGAACACGGACTACAACGGCCAGGCAGTTGGTGGTGCAGGAGGCATTGGATACCACATAATGATTTTCCGAATCGTAGCTGTCTTCATTAACCCCCATAACAATAGTTTGGTCAACACCCTTGCCTGGGGCCGTGATGATAACGCGCCTGGCTCCGCCGTCAAGGTGTTTTACAGCTTCCTTTTTCTCGTTAAAAGCACCCGTTGCTTCTAATACCAACTCGGCACCCACGTCCCCCCAGTTTAACATGGCGGGATCCCGCTGGGCCAGTATTTGGATGTGGTGTCCATCAATAATCAGGTGTTTGCCATCGGTTTCAATACGGTTTTGTAACGTCCCATAGACAGAATCATACTTCAGCAGGTGAACCAGAAGTTCTGGATCGCGTGTGCTGTTGACTGCAACAACGTCCAGGTCGGGGCGGTCGAGTGATGCCCTCAGACAGGCTTTAGCAATCCTGCCAAACCCATTAATTCCTACTTTTACCGTCATAAACCCTGCCTCCTTAATATGTACATCATCCTCAAAAATTATCCTTTGGGCGTTTCTATATAAAGACAATCAAAACCCAGGATTCACTCCTGGTTTTTATTGCCTGCACCTTGGCATTTCTTTGCGATTCAAACTATTATACAACGAAAAATGGGTCAGAAAAAGACCCGGCACGTCACTTTTGACCCATTTTTGTGGCATCTATGAATAAGTGCATTTCCATCATCCTATACCCTTCGCCTTTTAAACGAGGCAGGAATACCCAGTTCTTCTCGGTACTTGGTAATGGTTCGCCGGGATACTTTCATTCCTTGAGTTTTCAATAGTTCGGCCAGGCGCTGGTCACTGTAAGGGGAACGGGGATCTTCTTTTTCAACCAGTTCTTCAAGATAAGACTTAATGCTCAACACGGAGTGGCATTCGCCTTGAACGCCATTGATTCCGCTGGAAAAGAAAAATTTGAATGGATAAAGCCCCCGTGGGGTTTGCACGTATTTATTTGCTGTGGCCCTGCTTACAGTAGACTCGTGAATGCAAACGATGTCAGCAATTTCTTTTAATGTCAGGGGTCGTAGATACCGTATCCCTTTTTCCAGGAAAGGCTTTTGAATATTGACGATTTCAACTGTGACCCGGTAAAGGGTCTGGCGCCTCTGCTCAATACTTTTTATCAACCACAGGGCGCTGTCCAGGCGTTTTTTTATATAACTGTTTAACCCATCTTCTCCTTGCCTTTGCAGCAAACTGCGATAAAATGGACTGACCACCAGGTTTGGAACGTTGTCATTAGTCATCACGACATACTCGTTTTCAACTTTTTCTACGATCACATCAGGGACAATATATTTTGTTTCCCCTGCTCCACCAAGGTTGGCGCCCGGCTTTGGATTTAACGTCCGGACAAAATCCACCGCTTCCTGCAGTTCTTTCTGGCTTACGTTTAGTTTGTGGGCCATATCTCGAAAATTGCCCCGGGCAATGCCGGGCAAGTAATCTTGAATAATCTTTTCTGCCAGGGGGGGCACATTTTTCCGCTCCCTCATTTGTATCAAGAGGCATTCCCGTAAGTTTCTGGCACCGACTCCGGCAGGGTCAAAGGTCTGAATCAGGGCCAGTGTTTTCTCGACCTCTTTTTGACCAACACCCAGAAAGCAGGCGTGGTCGGATAGGGTACCCTGCAGATATCCGCTGGAATCCAGGTTCCCGATGAGGTACTCCGCAATGGCGGTTTGCTTTTTATCCAAGGTAGACATGAGCAATTGAAAGTTGAGGTGTTCGTGGAGGGTATTTTCTCCCGAAACAAACTGTTCAAAGGAAGAAGGTTCCTGGTCACGGTAATAGGGCTCTGTAATTCCACGGCGGTAGTAGGGTTCATTGTCGCTAAAATAGTCTTCCCATTCAAAAGGGGCTTTTTCATTTTTATCCAGGGGTTCAGGCACATCGGTGGTCTCTTTGTCATCTGTGCCACTTTCATCGTTTTCTTCTTTTTCCTGGATTTCCAACAGCGGATTGGTTGTGATCTCTTCCTGGATATAATCCACCAGTTCAAGGGATGAAAATTGTAAAAGTGTAATCGCCTGATGCAGTTCAGGCGTCATAACGAGTTTTTGGCTCTGCTCTATTTTCAGTTCAAAATTCATGCTCATAGCCAAATCCCTTCCCGGAATACTAAATTTTGAAGGGGATGGAAGCGGAAACTTCATTTTTATATTATTAGCCTATTTCCCATACAAACCGTCTATTAATAATAATTCGAGATAATCTAAAAAAAATCCTGCTTCAATAAATGCTAAGCGCTTTCATTTCTGTTCTTATGTGGTTTTTTCAGCCGCCTTGTGAGCCAGGCTCTTCAGGCGGCGCATCCTGTGATTAATACTGGATTTACTCAGGGGAGGGGATGCTTTGCTTCCCAGCTCGTTTAGGGTAGCCTCGGGGAAACGCAGACGCAGCCGTGCAACCTGGCGCAAAGAGGAAGGTATGTTCTCCAGGCCAATGGTTTCCTGGATAATCTTGATGTTGTTGATTTGTTCATGGGCGGCAAAAACGGTGCGGGTCAGGTTGGCTGTTTCATAGTTGACCAGCCGATTGGTCCGATTTCGAATCCCTTTCACGACCCGCACGTTTTCAAATTCCAGCAGCCCCTGATGGGCTTCAACAATGCGGAGAAATTCCCCGATGGTCTCTCCACCCTTCAAGTAGATCACAAAAAAACCCTTGCGCTGAAAATAGCGGGCATCCAGCTCAAAGGTTTTCATTGTTTTCTGGGCACCAAGGGCATAGCTTTCCTGAGGAAATGAGATTTCCAGGTGGTATTCCCGTTCCGGGTGGTTTATTGAGCCGCCTGCCAGAAAAGCCCCTTTCAGGTACGCCCTGCGGCAGCATTTTCTTTTCGGTTCCTGGGCGGCAGCATTTTTCTTGTTTTCGGCCAGAAAGCCCAGCCGAGACAGGAAAGAAAGCACACCTTTGTCGGCCTTGCACTGAATAAAATAGACATTGCTTTTTTGAAGCTTTTTATGTTTTCCATAGGTGACTGAAGGTGTAAGCTTCAAGGAGGATTTTAACAGGGCAAAAAGACGCCTGGCAACCGAGGCATTCTCGGTTTTAAAGGCCAGGTATTTCTTCCCTTCGCTGATCAATAGCGTTCCGCTAATCTCCAGAAAAGCTTTGAGTTCCGTTTCGATACAGCATGATTGTTTTAAACTTTTTCTTGCCAGTTCGTTTTTTACATCCCGTGCAAATGAATTCATCCTATCCTCCACAGGATTCGTTTTTCGCGCTCTACAACTTTTTCTAAGATTAACACAGCCAGTTTTCGACCATCATGGTGAGCCAGGTCACCACCGGAAAGCAGGTCGGCCTGAAGAAGCTCAAGGTTCCACCGGGCAAGGTTCTCGTAATCGACGAAAACGGGTCTCGCACCTTCCAGGCTGTATTTTTCTGCTAAGGAATCCGGAATGTTTGTGTTGGTGTTTACAACAACGACATCAACAAGACCCCCGCAGTCGTGCCGGTGCAGCGCCTCAAGATGATCCGAGGCGCTCATTTCGACGGTTTCGCCCGGCTGGGTCATCATGTTACAGATGTAAAAACAAAGGGCGGAAGAATCTCGTATGGCTTCTTTTACTCCTGGAACCAGCAAGTTGGGCAGCACACTGGTATAAAGGCTGCCCGGCCCTAAAACCACTGCGCTGGCTTCCCCAATGGCTTCTAAAACATCGGGCAGCGGTTGACAGTTTTCCGGAGAAAGCGAAATACGTTCAATGGTCTTTTGCCGGTCAACAATTTGGGTCTGACCGGCAGAGATGCTCCCATCAATAAACCTGGCGTTAAGGGTAATCGGGTCCAGGGTTACCGGCAGCACTTTCCCCCGAACGGCCAGCACTTTACTGAATTCTCTAACAGCCTGCTCAAACCCCATCATTTCCGTCATAGCGGCAAGAAACAAGTTTCCGAAACTGTGGCCCTCTAAGCTTTTACTCTCACGAAAGCGATGCTGGAACAGCTGCTCCAAGAGGGGTTCGGTATCAGCCAGGGCCAGCAAGCAGTTGCGCAGATCCCCGGGAGGAAGCATACCCATTTCATTTCTCAAACGCCCGGAACTGCCTCCGTCATCGGTCATGGTAACCACTGCCGTGATATTCGATGTATATTCCTTCATACCGCGAAGGAGCACGGAAAGGCCCGTTCCACCTCCCAAGGCAACAACTTTAGGGCCCTTTTCCAGGTAGCGTCGGTAGTAGAGGTTTTCCACCAGCTGGCGTCCCTTGTGGGGAAGAAAAATATCAGCCATCGCCCTGCCTGCACGATACATTCCCCAGGCAATCATGATAATCCCTGCTGCCGCAAACAACAGCCCTACATAAAAAGAAAATGATATGGCTTCTCGAAAAGCCGCGCTGGTGGCACCGCTAATCCATTGAGGTGCTAAGTGCGCAACTAAAAGCAAAACGCCAAACAGCGCCATGAGAAGCCCTGTCAGGGCTGCCAGAAGCCAGCGTTTAAAACCCAGGCCCGGATACAGCCATTTTAACCCTTGTAATGTTTCCAACCCAGGCTTTTTCAAACCCAGTCACCACCCCAGAACTGAATGTAAAATAGGACGGGCTATGCCTTTTCAATATCCCGGTGCTCAGTTTTAACCTGGAGTTTTTTTTCATCGAATACCTCAGCCAGTCGGTTGGCCAGGGCAACCGAACGGTGTTTTCCGCCGGTACACCCGATAGCCAAAACAAGATGTGGTTTTCCTTCCTTTATATAACAAGGAACAAGAAAGTCCATCATGTCTTCCAGTTTCTGAAAGAAACGGTGGGCGATGGACCATTTCCAGATATAGTCCTGGACTGCTTTGTCATTACCGGTTAAGGTCTTTATGGAATCCACATAATGAGGGTTGGGCAGGAAACGCACGTCAAATATGAGGTCCGCGTCCAGGGGAATGCCATACTTGTATCCAAATGATATCACTGTAATCATTATATTCTTTTCCCACTGTCCAGGTGCATACAGCCGGTAAATTTTTTCCTTTAATTCAGAAAGCGCCAGGTCTGATGTGTCCAGAATAATATCTGCGCTGCCCTTAATGGCTTCCAGTAAGCGTTTCTCTTCACGGATGGCATCTAAAATGGTCCCCCGCTCTGCCAGGGGATGTCGTCTGCGGGTTTCTTTAAAGCGCCGAATTAATATATCTTCTGATGCTTCCAGGAAAAGAACTTCCGGGTCGAAACCCATTTCCTCCATCGTATCCATCGCTTCAAAGAGCCCGTTAAACAACTCCCCGCCTCGAATATCACAAACCAGGGCCACCCGGTTAATTTTCCCTTCCGATTGGATACAGAGTTCTGCAAACTTTGGAATTAAAGCAGGAGGAAGGTTGTCCATGCAAAAGTAACCCATGTCTTCAAAACAGTGGAGCGCAACACTTTTGCCTGCCCCGGAAAAACCGGTAATGAGAAGAAATCGACCGTTTAACAAAGCATCACCTGCTTCCTACAGATGAAATAGAAACCCTTTCTTACGGTTCGTGAAAACCCGTTTACCGGCTGGAGAAATGGTTGTATCCACCCGGTTTTAAAACCTCTATTCTACCGTCGGGGAGCACGATGGACATTCCCTCATGTTGCGGTAAAATTCGGCCAATCACACTTAGCGGGGTGCCTGTTAACCGCTTCACGGCATGGGAAAGGCTCTTTATTTTTATGGGATAGCCCTTTCCACCCTTTACGGTTAAAAGCAGCTCAAAATCCTCCCCACCGTTCAAAACCCAGTCCAACGGATCAACACCCAACTGGCGAGCCAGGTGTAAAGTCGTTTCATCAATGGGAAGGCGTTTTGCCCAAATACGTGCACCACAGCCGCTGGCCTGGATAATTTCATACAGTTCGGAGGTCAGCCCATCGCTTATATCGTTCATGGCTCCAACCAACCCGCTTCGCATCAGCTCAGCGGATTCCCGGACCCGGGGTTCCGGAACCAGGTGGGCCTGGTGCAGCACATCGAGCCCGTCAAGGGGAGGGATGATCTCTTTCTTCTGGAGATGGGCCAACCCGGCAGCTGCCTGCCCCAGGTATCCCGTCACTAAAATCATATCTTTGTCTCTTGCCCCCGAGCGATAGGCCACTTCATAGCGAGAGGCCTCTCCCAGGATCGAGACGTCTATAATCAGCCGGTCAGGGGAGGAACAGGTATCCCCACCGACAATAACGACACCGTGTTGTTCAGCCAGTTCGGCTATTCCCAAGTACA
>SKMY01000135.1 GCA_007120815.1 Syntrophomonadaceae bacterium
GGCCCGGCGGGCATGGACGCCCGCCGCCTGCAACCGTAGCAGGACGCTTAAGTTTGCAGGTCGGTCGGCGGAAGCTTGAACTGAGCCGTAGCGCTTTTAAGCGAAGATAACCGGAGCTGATACCGGGAAGCGGAAACTCCATACTCATAAAAATTAGCCCGCACCGGTGGTTACCGTGCGGGCCTATTCGTTAAACTACCCTTCCATCGTTAAAATGCTAAGATTGCTGTTCCTTGCGTTTTTACAGCAACCCAACAGACTCCAGCCATTCTTGAGCCACTTCATCGGGCTCGTTTCCATCAATATCAACGGAAGCATTCAGACTGCTCATGGTTTCAGCATCCAGCAGAGGTGATACCTGACTTAGAATCTCTTCAATTTGCGGGAACTGTTCCAGGGTATCCTGCAGGACATTGGGGGAACAGTTGTACACCGGGTGGAACTGCTTGTCGTCAACCAGGTTGACCAGGTCAAATCCTGCGATACGCCCGTCGGTGGCAAACCCCATGGCCAGAGGAACATCGCCATCTCTTAACGCGCCGTAAGTAATTCCCAGGTCCATTATCACCACATCATCAAATTCAAAACCGTAGAGCTCCATGAGCCCGGGGTATCCATCATCCCGAACAGAGTACTCGTGGTCCGTGGCAAAAACCCAATCGCCAAGAGGTCTTTCGCCGGCGTTGATCATGTCCGCCAGGTCGCTGATGGTTTCAATGCCTGTAGCTGTGGCGTCTTCCTGCCGCATCATGATGGTGTACGTATTGTCAAAGGGTGTGTAATCCAGCCAGACAATACCGTTTTCCAGATCGGCTTCTTTCACTTTTGCATAGCATTCCTCGGGATCGGTAATGGCATCATCATTGCCCAGGTGGGTGATCCAGGCGGTTCCTGTGTACTCCCAGTAAAGGTCAATTTCACCGGCTTCCAGCGCTTCACGGACCACGACGGTTCCGCCCAAGCCGGTGTTGTCTACCACTTCAAATCCGGCATCATCCAGCAGCAAAATGGCAATCTGGCCTAAAATAAGCTGCTCGGTAAACTCCTTGGACCCTACAGCCACACGACCCGTTCCGTTTTCTTCCAGATCATAGGGATCCGGATCCGCATCCGCACCACAACCGGCCACACTGACTGCAAACATCACAACCAGCACGACCACTGCCAGTTTCATCCAAGCTTTTCCTTTAAACATTATTGATTTAAATCCCCCTCTCATTTGTTATGCATATTTACACGCAGTCCATTTCTATCTACCATCTATACCTGGAAGGGTAGCGAAAACAACGGATTTTCTCATTTTCATTGTACTGTAACAACATGCGTTCGCTCAACAACAGTCTGAACAGATTATTACCCTTTTGAAGCGTGGACATTTGGAAAACATATCATTAAATTCACAAAATGGCAATCTGTGCCTTTTTCCTTCTTAATAAGCGCCTGGTCTGCTATGAACCCACCAGCCGCTCTTCAACCTGTCCCAGGATATGATCCAGCAGTACAGCCAGGACAGCGCTGAGAGATGCCCCGGTAAAGATAATAATGGGGCGACCCACCGAAATACCGGTCACGATCAGGTCTCCAAGCCCTCCGGCACCGATAAAGGTGGCCAGGGTGGCGGTACCGACGTTAATCACAACAGCCGTTCGAATGCCGGCCATAATAACCGGGTAGGCCAGGGGAAGTTCAATGCGCCTTAATACGTGACTGGGAGCCATGCCCATGCCGTGAGCCGCTTCAATGATACCCGGTTGGATACTCATGATACCGGCATAGGTGTTGCGCAAAATCGGCAAGATTGAGTAGAGAAAGAGGGCAAAAACGGCCGTGTTAAAACCTCTTCCCAACACGGCAAAAAAGAGCGCCAGGATAGCGAGGCTGGGAATAGTCTGGCCCACATTAACGATGTTTTCCACGATCCTGCCGACCAGGCGAAACTTGGGCCGGGTCAGCATAATTCCAATGGGCACCCCGGCTCCAATGGCCAGGAGGCAGGATACAAAGACCATCATGATGTGTTCCCGGAAAAAACGAAAAATGTGCGGGTAAGTCAACATACGTGCGGCCATGGTTCCCCCGGGATTGTTAACCACGTAAATGGTAAGGCCGACGGCTAGCCCGATTAAAATAGCGGGAACCAGGATCCACGCTTTCCATTTACGACGCAGCTCTTGCATCATCGTCTTTCACCACCTCCAGCAGGTCGCCCAGGGTGATGGTGCCCTTGAGCTTGTGACCGTCGTCAACGACAGCAACGTACCCTTCACCCAGGTTTAGCATTACAGAAAGGGCATCGTTTAACGTGGCATCATCAGTGACGTAATTCTCTATCTCCTGTGCCAGGTCACCGGCAACGGTTGCTCCCCGGTCCTTTTTGATGTCATCGGCTGAAACCAGGCCGATGAGTTTCTGCCTGTCGTCAACGACCAGTACGGCCCGCAGCTCGCTGTCCTCAATTTTTTCCCTGACGCGCTCCATGGAATCTCCCTTCTCCAGGAAGGGAACGTTCCCTCTTACCGCCTCGTAAGCCCGAATCAGGTGCAGACGCTTGATGGAACGGTTACGGCCCACCAGGTTGGCCACGAATTCATCGGCGGGGGAGGAAAGAAGTTCATCGGGATCGCTGTATTGGACCAACCTTCCTTCTCGCATGGCAGCGATTTTATCGCCCATTTTTATGGCCTCATCGATATCGTGAGTTACAAAGACAATGGTCTTCTTCAGCTGTTCCTGCAGGCGTAAAAATTCATTTTGCAGCCGGGCCCGGGTAATGGGATCAACCGCACCAAAGGGTTCATCCATGAGCATGATGGGGGGGTCTGCAGCCATGGCCCGGGCCACACCGACACGCTGGCGCTGGCCGCCGCTTAAACCCGAAGGTTTTCGGTCGCTGTGGAGCTTGGGATCCAGGCCAACCAGGGTAAGCAGTTCATCGACCCGTTTACGAATTTTATCTTTCGGCCATTTTAATTCCCGGGGCACGGTGGCCACGTTATCCGCAATACTTAAATGAGGGAATAGTCCAATTTCCTGGATGACATATCCGATGCCCAGACGAAGCTTAATGGGACTGATCCGGGATACATCCTGTCCGTTTACATAGATCTTGCCCTCTGTGGGTTCAAAAATCCGGTTGATCATCTTCATGGTGGTGGTTTTTCCACATCCGGAAGGTCCCACCAGCACGCATACTTCCCCTTCATTGATATCCATGGACAGGTCATCCACCGCCGGGATATCCGTTCCCGGAAATATTTTGGTTACATGTTCTATTTTAATCATATTAAACCCTCCTCTCCTTCATTGTTTACCGCACCATGAGCCGTTCTTCGGCCCACCCGAGGATCAGGTCGGCCAGGATGGCCATAATGGATATGAGTATGGCACCAGCCATTATCCGGTATGGCTGTGTCCTCGAAATTCCATGAAAGATGAGTTCGCCCAGCCCTCCGGCCCCAATATACGAGGCAATGGCCGCGATTCCGATAACCATAACCGTTGCCGTTCGGATACCGGCCATGACAACGGGCATGGCCAAGGGAATTTGAATGCGCAGCAGGACATGCCAGGGGGTCATGCCCATGCCGTAAGCCGACTCCAAAATGGAGTGGGGTATTTCCCGGATCCCGGTATAGGTGTTGCGCACAATGGGGAGCAGGGAGTAAAGAATCAGTGCAATCATTCCTGTCTTAAAACCTATCCCAAAAAAAGGCAGCAAAAAACCGAGCATCGCCATACTCGGTACAGTCATCAACACCTGGCATACGGTCAAAGCCACAACCGATGCGGTGTGATTGTACGTAATAAGAATTCCAATAATGATACCGATTACCACCGCGATTACGACAGCCAGCAAAACCAGGTAAAAATGTTCCACGGTTAAGTGCCATAACGCTTCTCGGCGGGTAATCATAAATTCAAATACGTTCATGTTCTACCCCCTTTCGTTTTATGATATACCAAACATGGCGCCTTCTTCCTCCAGCTCCAGTCGTTTTAAGGTTTCAGCCGTGGGAATTCCCTGCTCATCCCAACCGCGGACCTGATAGTACCGGTCTAACATTTGTTTTAAGTCTTCCGGTGTAATAATCGAGCCGGCACTGGCTCCGCGGGGGAGGGGCTCACCCACGCGTCCGGGAAGGGTGTCATCGGCTGACGTAATCCCTTCACGGTTGTTGAAAAGACGGCACAGGTTGTAGGCCCGTTCACCCGTGTGCATAAGCTGCTTTGTGGTGTACTCGTCCATACCGGTAATCAGCCGGACCAGCTCTGAAAGGGAAGCCGGGGTAATCGGGCCGGAATCCCAGCAGATGAAACGGCACATGATTAAGCTGTCCTGCAAAGCTCGCAAGTTCTGGGCAATGACTTCATATTCAGGCTTTAATTGTTTGGACATCCGGGATATCCCCTTAAA
>SKMY01000036.1 GCA_007120815.1 Syntrophomonadaceae bacterium
AACTGCCGGCTGCCTTCAACGGTTTTACGATAAAGGTTGCCCGGGGCATCGGTAATGATTACCTGCTGGTGCGGGTGGACCAGCCCGCCTCCCGAAGGCGGCATGTAGTTCCAGGCGATAAAGTGATAGGGAAGATGGGGATCTTTTTCCCGTAGGATCCGGCAGAAGTCTAATCCAGCTTGAAAGGCGTTTTTTAACAGGTTTTCTGTCAGCATGTCAACGGGCACCAGGTGGTCCTTACTCATCACCGTAAGTGCGCTGTACTGGTCATAAGGGGATATATTGCAGATTACGGTGGCATCGCCCCGGGAAAGGTGGCCTCCGGGGACCAGTTCTTCTGGGAATCGCGGGGTCATTTTACCGATATTGCCCGGGCAAAAAGGGCAGAACTGGCGGGCTTTATCGGTATCCAGGGCTGCAAAATCTTCTTTCTGGGGTTTTATCATGCCAAAGTGGGCCAGGCGGCCGCTGTCTCCCGTTAAGGGATCCGTTCGTATCTCTGTTTCCACTGTTTTCAGGGCAAAGTTCTCCCGGGGGTCAAGAAGAGTGGCCGTTACCTTCCTGGTAGAAAAGTGAATCACGTTAACACCTCCTTATCGCATAGAGTATTTATAGGATAGGAGCACGGCGCGGTTCGGGGAAGCATGGGGACGGTTCTCTTGCTTCCTTTTCAGGCTCTCCATTGCTGCCAGGATGGAAAACCGGTTCTTGGACAGGGAGTCCAGATTTCTTGTTAAATCCAAGGAAGCAAGAGAACCGTCCCCGTGCTTCCCCGGTATTCACGAGCCTCCCGGGCTTCTTTTCCCAAGGAAGCAAGAGAACCGTCCCCGTGCTTCCCCCGTGCTTCCCTGCTTCCAACGTCTCCGTGCGTCTAAAAATGTGCTCTGCCTGTTCCTTGACTAACTACTACTTAAATGTAAGGAGGCTTTTATCTGTTGGCACCAGAAAAAGGCAATAAAAAGAGATCTCGTATGATACACAGGATACCAGGGGGTTGGCGGGGATTGATCGTCTTGATGGCGGTCTTGTTAGGCGGATTTTTGTTGGGACAAGCCGCAGTTGCCGGCACACCGGCCGTTCCCGGCTCGCAGGATGATCCGCTGGTTACCGCCAGTTGGGTGGAATCCCGGCTAAGAGAGCTATCCAGGGTTCCTGGTGGTTCATCCATCGACCTGAGCGACATTGAAAAGCGGCTGGACAAGCTGGAACAAAAGCTGGACGCATTGGGCCCCGGGGTTGAACCCCCCCGCTTTGAACCCGTCCAGGTTTCGGCGAACCAAACGGTTTTCACCGGCCACGGAACAGAAGTGGTCGTGCGTGCCGGCTCGGTCAGGGTGGTTGAAGGTACAGGAGGCGGTTTTTCTGACCTGACAGCGGGGAAAAGCCTTCTTTCAGGAACCGGGGTGGATTTGAATCACCTGCTTTTGTCTGCCCGTAAGGACGGCCGCGGTCTTGCTGCCCGGGCCGATTCTCTCCTGTTAATTCGAGGCGATTATGAAATAAAATAGTCAAAAGATAGAATAATATTATTAATCGTTCTCCCTTTGTGATAAAATAAAGGTCAAAGCACGAATTTCAGGAAGGAGGTGCGACCCGGAAAACCGGGCTCTATATGATCGCTGTAAAAGTAAAAGGTGTTGGCCTGGATCCTTCACAAAATCCGCTGCTCCTTCTCATCGACCAGGATGAAACCATGGTGCTTCCCATCGGTATTGGTCTGAGCGAGGCCCAGGCAATATCACTCAAGCTTGAAGGGCACGTGCTGCCCCGTCCCCTGACCCACGATTTGATTCTTTCCGTCTGCGGCAACCTGGGGGCGAATATTGAAAAGATCGTTGTCTCCGATATGAAAGAAGGCACTTACTTTGCCGAGATTTATTTGAAAAAAGATGGCCAGGAAATTATTGTGGACTCCAGGCCCAGTGATGGAATTGCCCTGGCCCTGGCCAGCGGTTCACCGCTTTTTATTTCAAATAAGGTGGCGGAAAATACCCTGCCCTTTGAAGAGGTTATCAGGGAAAACCTGGAAAACATTTTTGACAACGAAACCCAAGAGGAAGGCGATGAAGGAGAAGGGGAAACCCTACACTAGGAGATAAACGTGGGCCGTGTTATTGATACAAACGGTTCTTCTCAGCCGCAACAGAGGATTGATGAATGAGGAGGAGGGAAGCTGCCTGGACCCGAATAAAAAAACCAAGAAAAATGCCATTTGCCCCTGTGGTAGTGGAGAAAAATACAAGGATTGCTGCGGTTTGTTCTCCAATGTTGTTCCATTTTGTGACCGTAAATCTTTTGAACGGGCCCATGCCCTTTGGGACAGCCTGGACGCTTTTGCCGGTCACCCAAAGTTGTTAGAGGACCGGGAAAAAGCCTGGGATTTCTTCTTCGAAGAATGCCTGTACGGAAACTGTGCGCTAAATGAAGAAGACAAACAGGCCTTTTTAGACTGGTTCATCATGGATTATCCCTTGAAAAAAAACCGGCGTGTTTTACACGAATACGCTGAAGCCCACCCGCCTTCTCCCGAAGAAGAGCGGATGCTGCGGGACTGGTGCAATTCGCCTCTTTCCCTTTACCGCGTGCAGGAGGTGTGGCCGGGCCGCGGTCTGCTGATGGATGACCTGCTGCGGGAAGGGACCTATGAACTGCTAAACGCAACAATTGCCATGGGGGTGGAGGCCAGGTCCCTTCTGGTTACTCGCTTGCTCCCCGTTGGGGGATACTACGGGTATGCCGGCGTGCTTATTTTTATTCCACCCTTTTTACAAAAGGAGATGCTCCAGGAACTGGATAAAAAGTTGAAAGGGTTTTCCTCCCGGGAGGTTCCTCCCCACCGGGGTCACCCCTCCTGGCCGGAGTTTCTTCTGGAGCACGGGTATGTTCTTTTTTCTGCCTTGCGCGCCTTGCGCCTGCGATGGGAAAATACCCTGTCTGAAGACTTTTCCGGGATTGAAGAGCGGAACCTGTTTGCCGCCCTGACAACTTATGTTCTCTCCGACCCGGAGGAGGTCCTGCGCCGTTTTATTGCGGTGCCCGACCTGGTTTCAGTTCGGGAAAAACGACAGGGTAGACAGGGCGTGATGGAATACGTGTGGGAGTGGTACGGATCTGGAAGCGGAAATGAATTAAAAGGTTATTTGCAGCTGCAAAGTGAATACCTCACCCTGCAGTGTTTTTCCCGCAGCAACCTGGATGCCGGAAAATTTTTCATCCAGGACCTGGCAGGCGACCTGGTTGTCTCCCAACGGGACAGTTTTATTAACCTGGAGGAGAATAACCGCCTGGATTCATCTTCACCGGAAATGGATGAATTTCTCCATGCACTTTTTATCAACCAGTCCTGTCGCGAGTGGATCCATAAGCCCTTACCTGATTTTAAGGGCAAAACCCCTTTTCAAATGAGAATGGACCAGGAGGGGTGGGAAATCCTGGATATTTATTTGAATAAACTGGAACACCGCCAATCCCTGGTTTCCCAGGAGGGCACAGATCCCCTGGATATCATCGCCCTTAGGCAGAGCCTGCTGCTGGATCACCAACACCGGGGTCCCTTTCAGGTGTCGGACTGGGACTGGCTGGTACCCCTTTACCGGGACGTCGCCGACCTGCTGGAAAAAATCGCTGAAGCGATGAGTTTTACCCTTCAGCAGTTGGCGAATGCGCTGAAAATGTGGTACGATTTCATTCGAGAAGACGAACCCCTGTTAAAAAAACCTGAAGCCTGGGCCGGCTCGGTCGCCTATCTCATATCCTCCCTGGATTTTGGGGAATATACCCAAAAAGACCTGGCCGCTTACTTAAATGTATCCTGTGGGGCGATTTCATCTAACAGCATTCGTATAAAGCGCACCCTGGAGCTGGAGCAGCAGCCCGGCAGGTATCGCAGTATCCAGTTCCGGGCCCGGTAGTCTTGTATTTTTGTTGACGAAGGTTGACACGGTCCTACCAGCCCTTGGAAAAACGGTGAAAATATTGGAGGGGGCTAAATACATTGTCTAAGACAAAAAAAAGAAATGCGATCGTATTGTTTTTGCTTCTGAGTATGGTTGTTTCATTTACATCGGTGCAGATGGCCTTCGGTCAAGACAGTGGGACAGCCGGTGAAATTATTTTGTTGGAACTGGAAGGCACTATTACGGCCGGAAAGGCTGTGTTCATTGAACGACAGCTTGTTGATCTGGACCCCGAACGGGTTGAAGCGGTGGTCATTTTAATGGATACGCCGGGGGGGCTGGTTGATGCCACCCTGGATTTGGCCCGCACCTTTGGCGCCACACCGGTTCCCGTTGTGGTCCTGGTGGCTCCCTCGGGAGCCATTGCCGCCTCCGCCGGGGCGTTCATCCTGGTGAGCTCTGACGTAGCCGTTATGGCACCGGGAACCACCGTAGGGGCGGCATCGCCCATTGCTCTTTCCCCGGGAGGGGCGGAGCAGGCTGATGATAAAACCGCCATATTCCTGGCCGGTCACATGAAAAGCCTGGCCCGGGAGCGGGGGCGCCCGACGGAGGTAGTGGAACGGTTTGTGACAGAAAACCTGACCCTGGATGCCGTTGAAGCCCTGGAGAAGGGTGTGATTGATTTTAATGCACCCAACCTGGAGGCCATGCTGGACGTTATCGACGGGCATCAAGTTGAAAAAGGCGGAGTGACCTTTACCCTTTCCACCCGGGACGCCGTCCTGGTAGAAAAGGAGATGAACGTGCGGGAACAAGTCCAGGATAAAGTCAGTGATCCCCAGATCGCCTTTTTGCTGCTCATGGCCGGTGCCATGGGGCTTTACCTGGGTTTTGGCATGCCGGGCACATTTGTCCCCGAAGTCTTGGGCGGTATCGCCCTTGTCCTGGGGATCTACGGCCTGGGGCTTTTCGATACCAATACCGCCGGCATCGTGCTGCTCCTGTTGGGTCTTGCCCTGCTGGTGGCAGAAGTGTTTACCGGGGGGTTTGGTATTCTGGGTGTAGGCGGGGGCATCAGCTTGCTGATCGGCGCCGTTCTGCTGCCCAGCGAGCCTTTAATGGCCCCTGATTGGTACCCCGCTTTCTTTTCCATTGCCATTGCCGTCGCTGTCGGGGTCACCCTGATCAGTTTTGGTATCGTCTATGTCTTTTTCCGCTCCCGGAAAAAGTGGAAGGGCAAGGGAGGATTGTTTTTCCAGCCGGACCAACAGGCCAAGGTTATGAAAACCCTTTCTCCTGGGGGAACCGTTAAAATGAGAGGGGAAATTTGGAAAGCCGTTAGTGAAGACGGCTCCACGATCGAGGCGGGAACCACCGTTGATGTGACGGGGCAAAAGGGCCTGACCCTGGTGGTAAAAGAGCACTCCCCGGAGTAAAAGCTTAGCGGCCATGCTGTCAAGGGGACGGGATAGATAGAGCAGTTTGGATAAAAAAACAGGACTGAGGAGGTGAAACCGGGTCCGAAAAACGGACTCGGGAATAACATGGAAGCTATTTTTGTACTGGTTTTACTACTCGTTGCCTTCCTGTACTCTGCATTAAAAGTCGTACGGGAATACGAGAGACTGGTTGTTTTTCGACTGGGAAACCTGGTTGGGTCCCGTGGCCCCGGCCTGGTGCTGCTAATTCCCATTATCGACCGTATTGTTCGGGTTTCATTGCGGATTATCACCATGGATGTGCCCACCCAGGAAGTGATTACCCGGGATAACGTGACCTGCAGTGTGAACGCCGTGGTCTACTACCGGGTGGTGGATGCCAATAATGCCATTGTGAACGTGGAAAACTTTATGCAAGCAACGGCCCAACTGGCCCAGACCACCCTGCGCAGCGTAGCGGGGCAGGCTGAACTCGATGAACTGCTTTCCGAACGCGAAAAGCTGAACATCCAGATTCAACAAATCATCGATGAATCTACGGACCCTTGGGGTATCAAAGTTACAATGGTAGAAATCAAAGACGTTGTTATCCCCGAAGGTTTGCAAAGGGCCATTTCACGGCAAGCCGCCGCCGAGAGGGAGCGCCGGGCGATTGTTATCCAGGCCGAAGGTGAGCGCCAGGCTGCCGAAAGACTGGCCCAGGCTGCAGAAATCTTGGGCAGTACCCCGGGCGGACTTTTCGTCCGACTGCTCCGCACGCTGCCGGAAATTGCCGGCCAGCCCGGGAACATCATCGCCTTCCCGCTGCCCATGGAACTTCGCTACCTGGCGGAATCGCTGAACACCAAGCTAAAGCCGGTAGGGCAAGGCCCCGGAGAAAGGGAAAGCAGCCCTGATGTACAGGACAGTGAGAACCCGGGAGAAATCCCCGGCCCGGAAGATAGCGTCCCGGAAGAAGGAGACAATAACCAGGACCAGGGGTAGGAAAAGTGTAACGGTTCAAACATTAAACCATCAGCAAAGCCGGCCTTCTTTTTAAGCAAAGGCCGGCTTTATCGTTATCGCTAACCTAAACCTAAATCCAACCTGAACAAGCCAGAACGGAGAACGGTAAAGCGAAGCAGCGGGGACGGTTCTGGCGCTTCCGTAAAGCGAAGCAGCGGGAAGGTTCTGGCGCTTCCGAAGCGTTTTTCAGCGAAGGACCTAGGGGACATTCCTGTTTTTGGAGGTGTGTCCCCATACCTTGAAAAATGGAAAGCGACAGAACCGTCCCCCTGCTTTGCGACCCTCCGTGCCCAATTTCTTGCCAAAAATGCGCAAGACTTTCCTATTAAGGGCCCGATCCCTGTCAATTAATCCACAAAGGTAACCGTATCCTCCTCCGAACGTTTTGGCGTGGTCCGGCCGGGTTCGTTTGAGTAGCCCAGGGGAATCAAGGCCAGGGGCCGCAAGTGAGCCGGGTCAACACCCAGGGCCTTTGCTGCCACCTCTTCACGAAAAGCCCCAACCCAGCACCCGGCCAACCCTTCGGCCACGGCGGCCAGCAGCATGTTTTCCACGGCGGCTGCAGTGTCCTGTATGGCGTATAGTTCCACTCCCCGACGCCCGTAAGACTGTTGGGCGCGGGGCAGATCGGCACAAACAACCACGATCACCGGGGCTGAGAGCATCCAGGTCTGACCCAGGGCGGCATCAGCGAGCTTGTCCTGAATTTGCTTATTGCGGACGATATAAAAGGCCCAGGGCTGCACGTTTCCCGCACTGGGTGCCAGCCTTGCCGCCTCCAAGAGTTTGTCGAGGGTTTCATCAGGAATTGGGTCGGGACGAAAGTACCGTATGCTTCGGCGCGCGCGTATACATTCGAAAAGTTCCATCCGTAAAACTCACCTCCTGGGGAATTATACATAAAACAGGGAACACGGCAGCGTATTGTTTTCCCTGTTTTTTATTGTACCTGTATTGTACCTGCCCAGGGATTTTTTGGCAAGCAGTAAATGAACAAAGTGTAAATGAACAAAGTAGAACCAGGAAATCCAGGAGAAGCACGTCCTCCGGGATCGGTGTTTTCCGGTTCCAGGAGAACCAGGAGAACCGTCCCCGCGGTTTGGTGGGGTTATCCGTATTTATTACTGCAGCAGCATCAACCGGGTCCCGGCGGCCATGAGCACAAGGCCCAGTATTTTCCAATAGGAAAAAGGAACTGCCTCCAGTCCGAAGAGGCCGAAATGGTCGATGAACACAGCGGTGGCCACCTGGGCGGCCACGATGGCCGTTGTGGCGTTGGCCACACCGATTTTCGGCATGCTGGCCACCACCCCGTAGGTGATCAGTACAATCAGAACCCCTCCCAAAAAGGTATACCAGGGCGCCTTGGACATGTTTCCCAGGTTTCCCTCCCCCAGGTTGAGGGGATAGAGAATAATCAAAACGGTGATCGTGCCGATCACCAGGACAATTAAGGTGGCCTCCAGGAGACCAACGATTTTACCCAGGGCGGAATTGAGGGCGCCCTGCAGCGCCATGGTTGAACCTGCCACGGCGGCAATGATAAATGCAAGCAAACTTGTTTTCATAAAGCAGCTCCTTTGCCGGTTTTATCCGTAACCGCTCAGGGCTGTTGTAAGTGAAGCTGTGGGGACGAAGGCTGCGGGGACGGTTCTGTCGTTTCGGGAGCGAAGCGATAGAAACGCGAAAGAACTGTCCCTGCTTCACAACAATGCATGTATAATAAGAAAAGGGCTGAGCAGTTACGTTTTTATTATTACCTGAATCGGCATAGTTAACAGCCCGGTTTCCAGAAAAAAACGGGCACGATGCCATCTAATTCCTTTTTTTGCCCACCAGTAAAATGATCCTGTGAAGCTGCGGGGACGGTTGTGTGCCACGAGCACACTGTCGCTTCCGGAGCGAAGCGAATGACCGACTTTTAGGGTAAGCGAAGCGAAGCTGCGGGGACGTAAGCGAAGCTGCGGGGACGGTTCTAGCGCTTCCAGAGCGGAGCGAAGGACCGAAGGGAAAGCGATAGAACCGTCCCCCTGCTTCGCGGCGTGAACGGAACAATAAAAAGGCTAGTCCTGGGCAGGATTTACAAGGGCTTCTGTATAATAAAAGAGGTAAACCCTTCAGGTTGACCGGCGGGTTCAACCGGGGCACCTGTTCAGTTAAACCATTAAATCTGGGTAACTGCTCATGGCTGTTTGTAAGCGAAGCTGCGGGGACGGTTCTAGCGCTTCCAGAGCGGAGCGGAGGACCGAAGGGAAAGCGATAGAACCGTCCCCCTGCTTCGCGGCGTGAACGGAGCAATAAAAGAGCTGAGCAGCTACAAATCTAGTATTCATCAGCCAGCGAGGGGGCATTTCGTGAAGATCGAGGAAATCCAGTTATCGCTGAAGGAAGAAAATATCGACTTAACCGGCTGGGTTTTTCGGCCACAAACATTAAAAAGGCACTCCCCCATGCTCATACTCTGCCATGGCGTGCCCCGGGCCAGACCCTCCCCTGAAAGCCAGGAGGCCGTAAACAGCGA
Source organism: Syntrophomonadaceae bacterium (assembly GCA_007120815.1). The sequence continues at coordinate 8,865 of SKMY01000036.1, forward strand.
CGGCGGGTATGCCGCCCTGGCGGAACGCTGCACCGTAAACCTGGGCATTCCCGTCTTCCATTTCAACTTCCGCGGCACGGGGGAAAGCAGCGGGAACTTTGACCTTTCCGGGTGGGTTCGCGACCTGGAAGCCGTTTTACAATACTGGCAGCAAAAAGACCCCGGGCTTGAGTTTATCCTCTGGGGTTTTAGCGGGGGCGCCGCCGTTTCCGCCCGGGTGGCCGGGAATAACCCCCGGGTTAAAGGCGTGGTCCTGGCTGCCTGCCCCGCTTTTTTTGAACCGATCTTCCCCCGGGAAAAACTGGGTGAAACCATCGACTGGTTTCGGCAGGTGGGCATCATCAAAGACCCCTGGTTTCCGGCGGACCCCCGGGCATGGTTGGAGGGAATATATGCGGTCAGGCCTGTGGACACGGTGGCCCGGATCTCGCCCGCACCGCTTTTGATCCTTCACGGCACCATGGATGAGCTCATTCCCGTGGAGCAGGCGGAAATGCTGTATGAAAAGGCCGGAGAACCCAAAGAAAAAGCCCTGCTGGCCGGCGCAGGCCACCAGCTTAGAATTTACCCCGAAGCCGTCCAAACTGCCCTGTTGTGGCTGAAAGGCGTGCTGAACGCCTGAAAGATGGGAAAGCCGCCAGAACCCTCCCCCCAGCTTTACGGCGTGAGCGGAACGACAAGTAGGGTTGAGAAATACCAGAAAACAACAAAATGATTAAGGAGGTTGATGTTATGGACATTAAGCCTGGATTAAAAGGTGAAGCCAGCATGGAAGTACGCGTCGGCAATACCGCTGTCGAAGTGGGCAGCGGAAGTGTACCGGTCTTTGCCACGCCCATGCTGGTGGCCATCATGGAGAATGCGGCCATCAATGCCATTAAGGACCACCTGCCCCAGGGAACGAGCAGCGTGGGAACAAAGGTGGAATGCCGTCACATGGCGGCAACACCCATCGGGATGACGGTTACGGCCCGGGCAGAACTGGTAGAAGTGGACAGGAAACGGCTCCTCTTTAAGGTCGAGGCCTTTGATAACGAGGAAAAGGTGGGTGAAGGAGAGCACGAACGGTTCCTCATCGACCTGGAGAAGTTCCTGGGACGCAGCGCAGAGAAAAAGGACCGGTTTGAGAAATAGCAACTGGAGACGATACCCGGGAAGAAAAAACGCCATTCCTTCAGTGGGGGAAAATACAGTCCTCCCAGACGGCGGGTTCGATCCGCTGCCCTTGTAGGGCGGCAGCGCAGGTTTCAACCAGCAGATCGGTCCGGCAGAAAAATGAAGGGATATCGCTGTCCTGGTCTTGGCGGTTCCCATTTAACAACACCCCGAAGGGCACGAAATAGACCTGCTCATGTTCCATGAGGCGGGACAGGTGGCGCAGTGTACCGTTGGGGTTATCTCGAAAAACCGGTAGCAGGACCAGGGGGACGGTCTGCTCATTTTTCACGTGCTTTACCAGGTAAAGCAGCAAGCTTTCCGATTCCGGTATAATAATCCAAAGATCCACCATTTTCTCTTTGGTGGTTTTATGTCTGTGCATGGCCCGTTCCAGGCTTTGAACCGGAACGGGTTTTTTGTGTACGCTTTCCTGCCTTGGGTCCAAAAGGACCAGGCAGATTTCAGCCCCGGCCACGAGCAAACGCTTTATTTCCCCGGTAATGGCCGGGTTTTGAAAGTTTGACATGGACAGGGCAACACCAATTCGTTTCCCAAAAAATGACCTGTTTGAACTCATTAAAAAACACCTCCCGGTCGTCACTTTACTATATGCGATTTGACACCGGGAAGTGCTCTTGGTTAAAAATCTATCAGGTTTTCCAGTCCGTACACCAGGCCCCGGGCTTCAACCACGTGTTTTACGGCTAAAACCACGCCGGGCATAAAGGAATTGCGGTCGTAGGAATCGTGGCGTATGGTGAGGGTCTGCCCCAAACCGCCGAAAATGACTTTCTGGTGGGCGATCAGCCCGCTTAACCTGACGCTGTGAATATGTACCTGGTCCAAGGCGGCACCCCGGGCCCCGGCCAGCTTGAGGAGATCCTCCCGGTCTTCCGGCATTTCCTTTCTTTCAGCGGCGATCATTTCTGCTGTTTTCAATGCCGTGCCCGAAGGGGCGTCAATCTTTTTATCGTGGTGCATTTCGATCACTTCGGCCTGGGAGAAATAACGGGAGGCGATAGCGGAAAACTTCATCATTAAAACCGCCCCCAGGGCAAAGTTCGGTGCAACCACCGCACCTAACCCGGATTCGTTCACCTTGTTCTGGATATGCTCCAGGTCCGCCTGGGTAATGCCTGTCGTCCCTACTACCGGGCGGACACCGCACTCCAGGGCCAGGTCTATGTTGCTCATGACGGCCATGGGCGTGGAAAAATCCACCATCACCTGGGCCCGGCAGGCCTTTAAGGACTCCTTGTTAAGCCCGGTGATCACAATGCCCGTTTCGCCTTTTTCAGCCAGGATGCCCGCATCTTCACCCTGCCCGAAAATATCAAAAGCCCCGACCAGCTCCAGCCCGGGTTCTTCCAGTACCGTGCGGCAAACTTCCCGTCCCATTCTGCCCCTGGCTCCGCTTACAGCAACCCGAATCGTGTTCAAACTGGTAAACCTCCCTTATCCTTATCGGCTGTAGTCCATCATTGCCTTCATTAAATAGCGCGCTATTTTCCCTCCTACGCCAAGTTTTTCTCATCATACTGAATCTATTCTCCTACAGAAGCCAAAAGATGTCAAGAATTCCTTGCTTCAATAACGGGCAAATTATAGCAGGTGAAATGACGATTCAAAAACAGCTGCTTTTAATTCATATGCTGTGCATAGAGGAGGAAACAACGAATGGTTATAAAAATTGGTATAAACGGTTTTGGACGAATCGGACGGGTTACATACCGCGCCATGCTGGAAAAAAACGGCACCCAGGTGGTTGCCGTGAACGACCTGGCCGACAGCGGCACCCTGGCCCACCTGCTGCGTTACGACTCCCTTTACGGCACCATGCCCGGTGAAATAACGGGCGGGGATCATGCCCTATGGGTGGACGGGCGAAAGATCCACACCTATCAAGAAAAAAACCCGGAGAATATCCCCTGGGGTGAACTGGGCGTCGATATCGTGGTGGAAGCAACAGGGATTTTCCGGGATAGGGAAAGCGCCGGAAAGCACCTTCAGGCCGGTGCGAAAGGCGTCATTGTTACGGCGCCCATGAAAGATCCCGACCTGACCGTGGTGATGGGGGTTAATCACCAGCAGTTTCACCCCGGAAAACACCGGGTGCTTTCCAATGCCTCCTGCACCACCAACGCCCTGGCCCCGGTAGCCAAGGTTCTGCATCAGCATTTCGGCTTGCTCAAAGGGCTGATGAACACCACTCACGCCTATACCAACGACCAGCGCCTGCTGGATTTCCCCCACAACGACCTGCGCCGGGCCCGTGCCGCCTTCCTCTCCTTGATACCAACCACCACGGGCGCCGCCCGGGCTGTGGGTGAGGTCCTTCCCGAACTGAAAGGGCGCATTGACGGCTTTGCCGTGCGGGTTCCCACCCCCACCGTTTCACTGCTGGACCTGGTGGTCTTACTGGAAAAGGAGACCACTTCCGAAGAGATCAATGAAACCTTCAGACAGGGGGCCGCAGATATGGGCATGCCGGACATTCTCGGCGTGAGCCAGGAACCCCTGGTTTCCATCGACTACAAGCGCTCACCCTATTCCAGCGTTGTGGACGCCCTAAGCACCATGGTCGTCGACGGAAACATGGCCCGGGTGGTTTCCTGGTACGATAACGAGTGGAGCTATTGCTGCCGGATAGCGGACCTGGCCATCTACATGAAGAAACGGGAAATGGAGGAGAAACAGGCTGTCGGTGCAGGGAAAGAGCCGGGCCATCTCTCCATGGAGTAAGGACCTCATTTTTTTCCCTCACACCCTTTACTTTTGCGGTCTGATTGACGATAGATTAAGTGAAGGCCATTTTAGGTTTCAAGAGGGTGAACACGTATGAAAGTCAATCGGCCGGAAATCATTAACCTGATTCAAAAGATCCAGAAGCAGCAGGACCGCGGGCGCGTCCAATCCACCTCCGGGGGGCCATCGCAAAAGGATTCTATTGAAATTTCTTCCAGCAGCGAAACCTTGAAAAAAGAGCTGGCCCGCCTGGAAGAAGCGGACATGCCCCGGGCCGAACGGGTCGAGGAGTTGGCCCGCCAGATCGAAGCCGGTGAGTACAAGATCGATTCCCGCGAACTGGCTGATATTATCCTGAAAACCATTGATCAAACCTAGCAAACATCTTCAGCCGTCCAAGGTCCATTCTGGTTCCGCCAGGCTATTTTGATGAGAATCATAAGCATTAGGCCGCTTTCCTGCCGGGTTAAGTGGGCATACAGGGCCCGGCTTACTTTGTTATTGCCTGAAAGGCGGCCAGCGATCAGTGAAGTGAAAGGAGGTGCCCCTGGTTTTTTTCAGGCACGCCGGCAGGTTGGTCGGTCGGCAGGGCAGCAGCTTGAAAAGCCGGGGAAATATGATCCAACCTGCAGAAATTCGAGAAGTCCTCTACCGGGAAACCGGGGCATTAGCAGAAATGGTCCAACTGGAAGAGGAGACCCAGGAAGCCCTGATCCAGGGAGATGCCCAAGGATTGGAAGCGTTAAACCAGCGCAAAAACCAGTTGATGGAAGCCATGAGCGGTCTGGAACTGCAGCGCACCGGGGCCCTTCCGGCGAACCTGACCTTGAAAGAATACATCAGCCGGAGTTCTCCTGATGAGGCCGACGAGTTGGAGGGGCTGCGCCAGCGCTTGCTGCAGCTCTTCGATTCACTCCACCGCCTCCAGGACATCAACAGGCATCTCCTCCAGCACAACCTTAAATTTATCGAGTACGCCATGAACGCCCTGTTTCCCGGAAGCCAGGAGGCGCACCTTTACGCCTCCAGCGGCGAAATAGATAAGACGAATGTGTTTTCAGCCAGGCTGCTGGATTCCAATGCCTGACAAGCCATGACTTGAAAGATCAATCATCGGTAAGGGGGGGACCCCCGAAGCCATTTTGTGAGGAGGCGCATTATGAGCGGCGGCAGCACCTTTGGAAGCTTTGAAATCGGACGCCGGGCTATTCACGCCCAGCAAAGAGGGGCTCATGTAACCGGCCAAAACATAGCCAATGCCAACACCGAGGGATATTCCCGCCAGATTGTCCACATGAAAGCCCTGGTTCCACCGGCTGTTCCGGGTGTCATCACCCCACCGGGCTACGGTGTAGCCGTATCAGATATCGTCCGCGTCAGAAACGAGTTTTACGGCGACCAGCTCCGGAAGGCCCTCACCTCCCAGCATTACTGGGAAGCCCGGCAGGATACCCTGACGGCTATCGAAGTGATCTTTCAAGAGCCCGGAGATTACAGCATCAATACCTACCTGAGCGAGTTTTTTGATGCCTGGCAGGATGTCAGCGTCAACCCAGAAAGCCAGGCGGCCCGGATCAACCTGCGGTCCCAGGCCGACACCCTGACCGGCATCGTTCGAGATATCGACGAGCGCATCAAAGATTACCGCACCGATGTGCTCAAGGAACTGGAAGCCAACATCGCCCAGGTCAATTCCATTGCCCGGGAACTGACCGAGTTAAATGAAAAGATCATGACCTTCCAGGCCCTGGGCAAAAAATCCAATGAACTCCTGGACGAACGCGACCTCCTCCTGGAGGGACTCAGTCAGCTCATCGACGTCCGTGTGATCGAAAAAACCAACGGCGCTGTAGAAGTTATCGCCGGGGGCCGCATTCTCCTCCATGACAACACCCATTTCCCTCTGAGACTGGAAAAGGACGAGAAAACCGGGGAAGTGGAGATTTTTAACAGCTCCAACAACCGCATTACCCCCCGGGGCGGGCAGCTGAAAGGGCTCCTTCAGTCCTACAACGAAATTATTCCCAAGTACCAGGGAGCCCTGGATGAACTGGTCTACAACCTGGTGATGGAGGTCAACCACCTCCACCGCCAGGGTTACGGCATGGACGGATCCTCGGGGATTAACTTTTTCGAGCCCTGGGCCTTCCCCATGCCCGGGGATATCATCATTGACCCCGACACCCTGGAGCTGGGCGCAGACGAGGAAACCAACATT